>NZ_JBOCEF010000031.1:0-56689 GCF_050586345.1 Rhodovulum sp. DZ06 | reverse complement strand
CGCGGCAGCGCCCAATTCAGACGGGTGCGCGGCAGCGCCCAATTCAGACGGGTGCGCGGCAGCGCCCAATTCAGACGGGTGCGCGGCAGCGCCCAATTCAGACGGGTGCGCGGCAGCGCCCAATTCAGACGGGTGCGCGGCAGCGCCCAATTCAGACGCATGCGCGGCAGCGCCCAATTCGAACAAGTGCGCGGCAGCGCCCAATTCAGACGAGCGCGCGGCTGCGCTCGACGCCAGGCCTGCGTGTCCGTCCCCCCGCGATGCGCCCCGAGGCCCCGCGGGCGCCCCAGCGGCGCCGCGACGGGTTTCGGCCCGCCCCGCTTCGCGGTAAAGGGGGGCGATCACGACCCGGGCCGCCCCTCACCTCGCGCGGCCCTTGCCCCGGGGAAAGCGCCCATGACCCACCATTTCGCGCATCGCCACCTGCTCGGGATCGAGGGGCTGGGCCCGCTCGACGTCACCGCGGTGCTGGACCTCGCGGACGAGTACGTCCTGCAGAACCGCCGCCGGGACAAGAAATCCTCGGTGCTGCGGGGCCTCACCCAGATCAACCTGTTCTTCGAGAACTCGACCCGCACCCAGGCGTCGTTCGAACTGGCGGGCAAGCGGCTCGGCGCCGACGTGATGAACATGTCGGTCAAGACCAGCTCCATCGCCAAGGGCGAGACGCTGCTGGACACGGCCGCGACGCTCAACGCCATGCACCCGGACCTGATCGTGGTGCGCCACCAGCATTCGGGCGCGGTGAAGCTCTTGTCGGAAAAAGTCGACGCCTCGGTCATCAACGCCGGCGACGGGCGGCATGAGCACCCGACGCAGGCGCTCCTCGACGCGCTGACCATCCGCCGCGCCAAGGGGCGGCTGCACCGCCTCACCGTCGCCATCTGCGGCGACGTCGCCCACAGCCGCGTGGCGCGCTCCAACATGATCCTGCTGGGGTTGATGGAGGCGCGGGTGCGCGTCATCGCCCCGCCGACGCTCCTTCCCCCGGACATCGACAAATACGGCGTCGAGGTGTTCCACGACATGGAGGAGGGGCTGAAGGGCGCCGACGTGGTGATGATGCTGCGCCTTCAGCAGGAGCGGATGGACGGCGCGTTCCTTCCCTCCCGCCGCGAGTATTTCCACCGCTTCGGCCTCGACCACCAGAAGCTGGCCCATGCGAAGGACGACGCCATCGTCATGCACCCGGGCCCGATGAACCGGGGGGTGGAGATCGACAGCCTGGTCGCCGACGACCTCGCCCGCTCGGTGATCGCCGAGCAGGTGGAGATGGGCGTCGCCGCCCGCATGGCGGTGATGGACCTGCTGGCGCGCAACATCCCGGCGGAGGACGCGGGGTGAGCGGCGACGGGGTCCCCGCCGCGGCGCGGGAAGCGGGCGATCCCCCGCGCTCGGCCGCCGAGGCGGAGGATCTGCGCCTGTTCCGGGCCTGGACGGCGCCGGGCGAGACGATCCTGTGGACCGGCCGCGCCGCCGAGGGCGCGCCGCTCCGGTCGCCGGTGGTGCTCGGGGCCTGCGTCGCCGGCGGGGCGGTGTGCGCCTTCGGTCTCGCGTCCATGGCCGGGCTGGTCGGCGATGCGCCGGGCGTCGGCGCGCTCCTCGCGCTCGGCGGCGCGACGACCGCCTGGGCCGCCTGGACCGCGGGCCGCGCCGCGCTGGCCGCGGCCCGCTATGCGGTGACCGACCGGCAGGCGCTGGCCTGGAACGGGCGCGCGCTGCGCGGCTGGCCGCTGCGCCCGGGCCTTATCCGCCGCGTGCGGCCCGACGCGGTGGTCTTCGCGCCCCATCCCGACGCGGCGCGCTTCGAGGGGGGCGACCGGATCCTGGACCTGCACGCGCTTCCGGGCTTCGTCGGCCTCGCCGATCCCTCCGCCGTTCTCTCCATCCTGGCGCAGGCGGGCGTGCGGCCCCCCGGCCCGCCCGCCGCGCCCGCCGCCCCTGACCATGCCGAACTTGCCGGAGACCGGACATGAGCCTTCTGCTGAAAAACGCCCTGCTGGTCGACCCCGAGGCGGGGACCGAGACCCTCGGGGACCTGCGCGTCGAAAACGGCCTCATCGCCGACCCGGACGGCCCGGCGGCGCAGGTGATCGACTGCGGCGGCAAGGCGCTCGCCCCCGGCATCATCGACATGAACGTCTTCATCGGCGAGCCGGGCTTCCGCCACCGCGAAAGCTACCGCACCGGCGGGCTGGCCGCCGCGGCAGGCGGCGTCACCACGATCATCGCCCAGCCGATGACCGACCCGGTGATCGACGACCCGGCGGTGGTGGAATCCATCCGCCGCCGCGCGGATGAAATCTGCCCCGTCAATGTCCGCGTCATGGGCGCCCTCACCGGCGGCCTCGAAGGCAAGACCATGTCCGAGATGGGCTTCCTGCAGGACGCCGGCGCGGTCGCCTTCACCGACGGGCCGACCCCGGTCGCCAACCCCGTGGTGTTCCGCCGCTGCCTGTCCTACGCCGCCTCCATCGGCGCGCTGGTGGTGCATCACCCGCAGGAGCCGACCCTGTCGAAGGCCGGC
The DNA here is from genome assembly GCF_050586345.1 of Rhodovulum sp. DZ06. Classification (NCBI taxonomy): domain Bacteria; kingdom Pseudomonadati; phylum Pseudomonadota; class Alphaproteobacteria; order Rhodobacterales; family Paracoccaceae; genus Rhodovulum; species Rhodovulum sp. DZ06. The sequence goes on along the minus strand of NZ_JBOCEF010000031.1, from coordinate 54,162 downwards.
TGCGCCACGGAAGGCTTCTTCGCCACCAAGCTCGGCCTGCCCGGCGTGCCCCCGGCGGCGGAGCGGATCATGCTGGAGCGCGACCTCGCCCTCGTGGAGATCACCGGCGCCCGCTACCATGCCGACCAGGTCTCCACCGCCGAAGGCGTCGAGCGCATCCGCGCCGCCAAGGCGCGCGGCCTGAAGGTCTCCGCCTCCGCCTCGATTCACCACCTGACGCTCAACGAATTCGACATCGGGGAGTGGCGGACCTTCTTCAAGTTCGACCCGCCGCTCCGCTCGGAAGACGACCGCATGGCGCTGGTCGAGGGCGTGGCCGAGGGGGTGATCGACGTGATCACCTCGGCCCACATGCCGCAGGACGAGGAAACCAAGCGCGTCCCGTTCGAGATCGCCGCCCGCGGCGCCATCGGGCTGGAGACGCTGCTCTCGGCCGCGATGCAGCTGCGCGCCGCGGGGGCGCTGGACCTCGCGGCGCTGTTCGCGCGCCTCTCGCTCGCGCCCGCGCGGCTGCTGGGGCTGCCCGGCGGGCGGCTGTCCGTCGGCGCCCCCGCGGACCTGGTGCTGTTCGACCCGAACGCGCCCTTCGTGATGGACCGGTTCGGGCTCGAATCCCGCTCCAAGAACACCCCCTATGACGGGCGGCGGATGGAGGGCCGGGTGCTGCGCACCTTCGTGGCGGGGCGCGAGGTCTACGCCCGCGAAGGGGCCCCGGCATGATGCCCGAATGGCTCCGCGCCCTGATGGGCGAGACCGCCGCGCCGGGGCTGGACGAGGCCGCGCCCTGGCTGATCGGCGCCTGCCTGCTGGGTTACCTCCTGGGCTCGATCCCCTTCGGCGTGCTGGTCACGCGGCTGGCGGGGCTGGGGGACCTGCGGTCCATCGGCTCGGGCAATATCGGCGCGACCAACGTGCTGCGGACGGGGTCCAAGAAGGCGGCGGCGGCGGTGTTGCTGCTCGACGGGCTGAAGGGCGTCGCGGCGGTGCTGATCGCGGGCGCGCTGGCGGGCCGCGACGCGGCGGCGCTGGCGGCGCTGTTCGCGGTGCTGGGGCATTGCTTCCCGGTCTGGCTGCGGTTCCGCGGCGGCAAGGGGGTCGCCACCGCGCTCGGCGTGCTGCTGGCGCTGGCGCCGCTGGCGGGGGTCGGCGCGTGCCTGCTGTGGCTCGCCATGGCCTTCGCCTTCCGCATCTCGTCGCTCTCGGCCCTCGTCGCCATCGCGCTGACCCCGGCGCTGGTCTACGCCGTCGGCCGCCCCGAGGCGGTCATTCCCATCGCCATCGCCGCCGCGGTGGTCTTCGCCCGCCACCATGCCAATATCGCGCGCCTGCTGGCGGGGACCGAGCCGAAGATCGGCAAGAAGGGCTGAGCGGCGCCCATGCAAGGGAATGGGGTCTCTTTAACCCCTGTTTAACCCCGCTGGGGGCAGATGGAGGTCGGTTAACCAATTCGGGGCCCGGCCGCCATGCAGATGACCCTCGACATTCACGCCCGATCCGTCGAACCCGCGCCCGTCACGGCGCTGGAGGCGCTCGACTATGTGCGCCTGGCGCGCAGCCGCAATGTCGGACCGGCGAGCTTCCGGCGCCTGCTGGCCCGGTTCGGCACGCCTGCCAAGGCGCTCGAGGCGCTGCCGCGCCTCGCCGCCGGGGGCGGGCTGAAGAATTACCGCCTGTGCTCGGAAGAAGACGCGGCGCTGGAGGTCGAGGCGGCGCTGAACGTGGGCGCGGCGATGCTGGCGCAGGGCAGGGCGGGCTACCCGGCCGCGCTCTCTCACATCCCCGACGCGCCGCCCTTCATCTGGGCCCGCGGGCGCACGGAGCTGGCGGCCAAGTCCGGCGTCGCGGTGATCGGCGGGCGCAACGCCTCGGCCCTCGGGCTGCGCATGGCGCGGGAAATGGCCCATGGCCTCGGCGACGCGGGCTGGGTCACGGTCTCGGGCCTTGCGCGCGGGGTGGACGCGGCGGCGCATGAAGGCGCGCTCGACGCCCAAGCGGGCACCATCGCCGTGGTGGCGGGCGGCGTCGACATCGCCTACCCGCCCGAGAACGCCGACCTGATGGCGCGCATCGGCGAGGAAGGCCTTATCCTCTCCGAGGCGCCGATGGGCCTGCACCCGCAGGGACGCCATTTCCCGCGGCGCAATCGAATCGTCTCCGGCCTCTCGCGCGCCGTGGTGGTGATCGAGGCGGCCGAGCGCTCCGGCTCCCTCATCACCGCCAGTTTCGCGCTCGAGCAGGGGCGCGAGGTGATGGCCGTGCCCGGCGCCCCGATGGACCCGCGCGCGGCGGGCGGCAACGCCCTGATCCGCGAGGGGGCGCCCCTGGTGCGCGGGCATGAGGACGTGATCGAGGCGCTGGAGCAGGGGCTGCGCCCGGCCCGCTCGGTCGGAACCGGGCGGCCCGACGGGATGGCCGAGGCGGCGGCGCTGTTCCGCCCCCGGGCGGGTGGCGCGGATGCGGCCCTGCGCCGCGACGTGGCCGAACTCCTGGGCCTCGCCCCGGTCGAGGAGGACGAGCTCGCGCGCCTCACCGGCGCCGATCTCGCGGCCCTCTCGGACGCGCTGCTGGAACTCGAACTCGCCGGGCGGCTCGACCGCCGCCCCGGGGGGATGCTGGCGCTGCGGCCCGGGGACTGAGGCGGCGGCGTGCCGTCCTCCTCCCATCCGGCCCCGCCGCCGCGCCGTCTGCAGGTTTCGGCGCGGCGGCGGGCTCCGGGCGGCCCGTGCCCTGCGCAAGGCCGGATCCGCGCGCCCGTCCCGCGCCCCCGGGCCGCCCTCCGACTTTCGTCCCACGGCGCGGGCGCGGGCGGCGGAGCGGGGGCCCCGCGCCCCCCGACGCCGCCCGCTCCTCCGGGGGCGCCGACCGGTCGCAACCCCGCCCCCCGCGCCGCCGCCCGAAGGCTCGGATGTCTGGCCCGAAACCGTCGCGGCCATGCGGTCCGCGCGTTGCGCCACGCGGTCCGATCCACCCCGCGCCCCTTGCCTTGTCCGCTCACGCCCTACAAAAGAGGGGACGGCGCAGCGGCCCGGCCGCCCCTCCGTCCCGGGGCCCGACCGCGCGCCCCGGTCCGATTGACAGGCCGCTTGCGCCCCGCGCATAAGCCCGGGCTGACAGGTCCAAGAACTCTCACGGAGGTCCGCGCACATGGCGGTCGTCGTCGTCGAATCCCCGGCCAAGGCCAAGACCATCAACGCCTACCTGGGGAAGGACTACACCGTTCTGGCCAGCTACGGGCATGTTCGGGACCTCAAGGGCAAGGACGGCTCGGTCGATCCCGACCATGACTGGGAAATGCAGTGGGAGGTCGACCCCAAGGCCTCCAAGCGCGTCTCGGACATCGCCAACGCCCTGCGCGCCGACGACGCGGACGAACTGATCCTCGCCACCGACCCGGACCGCGAGGGCGAGGCGATCTCCTGGCACCTGATGGAGGCGCTCAAGAAGCGCCGCGCCATCCGCAAGACCACCACCGTGCGCCGCGTCGCCTTCAACGCCATCACCAAGACCGCGGTCAAACAGGCCATCGCCAACCCGCGCGAGATCGACATGGAGCTGGTCGAGGCCTATCTCGCCCGCCGCGCGCTCGACTATCTCGTGGGCTTCCGCCTCTCTCCGGTCCTGTGGCGCAAGCTGCCCGGCGCCAAGTCGGCAGGCCGCGTGCAGTCCGTCTGCCTGCGCCTGATCGTCGAGCGGGAGATGGAGATCGAGGCCTTCCGCGCGACCGAGTACTGGTCCGTGCGCGCCATGCTCGCCAATGCCGCCGACGCCCGGTACGAGGCGCGTCTCACGCATCTGAAGGGTGAGAAGCTCGACCGCTACGACCTCGGGAACCATGATAAGGCTGCCGCCGCCGCCGCCGCCGTGGCCCGCTCGGACCTGCGGGTAACCTCGGTCGAAGCCCGGCCCGGCACGCGCAACCCCAGCCCGCCCTTCATGACCTCGACCCTCCAGCAGGAGGCGTCGCGCAAGTTCGGCATGGGCGCCAAGGCGGCCATGGCCGCGGCCCAACGCCTCTATGAAGCCGGGCACATCACCTATATGCGGACCGACGGCATCGACATGGCCCCCGAGGCCGTGGAGGCCGCCCGCGGCGCCATCAAGGACCGCTACGGCGACGCCTATGTCCCGGACAAGCCGCGGATCTACAAGAACAAGGCCAAGAACGCCCAGGAAGCGCATGAGTGCATCCGGCCCACCGACATGGCCCGCAGCGCCGATGATCTCGGGTCGCTGGAACCCGAGCAGCGCAAGCTCTACGACCTGATCTGGAAGCGCACCCTCGCCTCGCAGATGGAGGCCGCGCGGCTCGAACGCACCACGGTGATCATCGAGGATCGCGGCGGCGCCTGCACCCTGCGCGCCACCGGCCAGGTGGTGAAGTTCGACGGCTTCATGAAGGTCTATACCGAGGGGCGCGACGACGACGCCGCCGGGGGCGATGACGAGGACGGCGCCCGCCTTCCCGCGATCTCCGAGGGCGAGGCCCCGAAGCTCGTCTCGGGCGCCTACGCCGCCGAGGCGCAGCGCCTGCAGGCCGCCGCCGTGGAAGCCGACGCCAAGGCCGGCCCCGCCGCGGTGGCCGAGGGGCAGGGCGGCGTCCTCGCCCAGCAGCACCACACCCAGCCCCCGCCGCGCTACACCGAGGCGACGCTGGTGAAACGGATGGAGGAGCTCGGCATCGGGCGCCCCTCCACCTACGCCTCGATCGTCACCACGATCCAGGACCGCGGCTATGTCGTGAAGGACCGCAACCGCCTGGTCCCCGAGGACAAGGGGCGGCTGGTGACCATTTTCCTGTCCAACTACTTCTCGCGCTACGTCTCCTATGACTTCACCGCGAAGCTGGAGGAAGAGCTCGACGACGTCTCCGGCGGGCGGATCGACTGGAAGAAGGTGCTCGACCACTTCTGGCGCGACTTCAAGGCGGCGCTGGACGACACGGCCGAGCTGCGGATCTCCGACGTCATCGACAAGATCGACGAGGCGCTCGGGCCCCACCTGTTCCCCGATCCGGGCGACGGGACCGATCCGCGGGTCTGCCCGGTCTGCGGCCAGGGGCGGCTGGGGCTGAAGACGGCGCGCTCCGGCGGCGCCTTCATCGGCTGCAACCGCTACCCCGAGTGCCGCTACACCCGGCCGCTGAACGCGGATGAGCAGGACGCCGAGGCCGCGGCCCTCGACGGCAAGATCCTGGGGCGCAACGACGGGGGCGACCCGGTGATCCTGCGCATGGGCCGGTTCGGCCCCTACGTGCAGCTCGGCGAGGAAGACCCCGAGAGCAAGCAGAAGCCCAAGCGCTCGTCCCTGCCCAAGGGCGTCTCGGCCGAGGAGCTGACGCTGGAAAAGGCGCTCGAGCTGCTGAGCCTGCCGCGCGAGGTGGGCGAGCACCCGGATGGCGGGATGCTGTCCACCAATTTCGGCCGCTTCGGGCCTTACGTGATGTGGGCCAAGCCCAAGGGCCCCGAGGACAAGACCAAGCCCAAGCCGGTCTACGCCTCGATCCAGGCCGATGACGTGATGACGCTGGGCCTGAATCGCGCCGTGGACCTGATCGCGCAGAAGCTGGCGGGCCGCGGCGGGCGCGGGGCCGCGGCGGCGCCGATCGCCGAGCTTGGCGATCACCCCGAGGCCGGGGAGCCGGTGACGGTGCATTCGGGCCGCTACGGGCCGTATGTGAAATGCGGCAAGATCAACGCGACCCTGCCCAAGGGGACCGAGCCGGACCAGCTGACCATGGACGAGGCGGTCAAGCTGATCGCCGCGAAGATGGAGAAGGACGGCAAGACCATCTCGGGCAAGAAGGCCCCGGCGAAAAAGGCGGCGGCGAAGAAGAAGCCCGCCGCGAAGAAGCCCGCGGCGAAAAAGCCCGCCGCGAAGAAGGCCGCGGCCGGGGCCGCCGATGACGGCGACGCGGGCGACGTGCTCGACGACTGAGCCGGGCCGCCCGCCCTCGGGCCAGGACGATGAAGGCCGGGACCGCCGCGCGCGGGTCCCGGCCTTTTTCATCTGCGTCCACGGCCCGCGGCGCGCGGCGCGGGCGGGCGCGCGGGGGCTTCATGCCCCCCAAGCCCGCCCGCACCCGCCGGGCGCATCGCGCGGGGGGCCTTGCGTCCGCGCGGAGAGGGGCTGCGCCCCCCGCGCGCGCCCGCAGCCGCCGCTTGGCGGCGGCGCGCCCCGCCTCAAGCCCCGCTTCAAGCCCGGCCCGGACGCCCCAACCCTCAGGCCGAGGCGGCGCGGGCGTCCGCCACCTCGTCCTGCATCCGCGCGATCACCCGCGTGCGCTCATACTTCACGCCCTGCGCGTCGCCGCGCAGCAGCACGTGCCCCGCAACGATCGCCCATTGCAGGCCGAACACGGCCTCGAGCACCGGGTGGCTTTCATCCTGCAGCGTCTTGACCGACCGCGGCCCCCATTTCAGGCTCGACCCCTTCCAGCCGTATTTGACCGAGCCGTACTTGACCTTGTGGGACATCCCGTCGCCGACGACCTTGGTCATCGACAGGTCCTGGAACGTCGCCTTGCCGGCCCCGCCGCCGGTGCCATGCTTGCCCGCCGAAGCGCCGCCGCCGCCCCGCGCCCAGTCGGCCTGCAGCGCCTCGAGATCCTTCTCCAGCTGCTGCAGCGGCGCCGAGGAGGCCCGCGACCGCTCCACGAACTGCGCGAAACGCCGGTGCAGCCCGCCCGCATCCATCTTCCACGCCCCGCGGACCTCGGCGGACTGGAGCGGCGCCTGCGCCAGCACCTGCTGCGCCCGGCGCAGCGCCATCTCCGCGCCCTTGCCTCCGCCCTCGCCTGCGCCGCCGCGCATCACCATCGACAGGACCGTCGCCACCTGGTCGGCGGCCGCCCTGAGCTGCTTGTTGGCCATATCGGCCTCCCGTCTCTCGAATTGATCTGTTCAATCACTGTGCATCGGGGCCGCAAAACGCCGTCCCCGCTCGACGCTGGCACGAAACCGCCCCCGCGTCACCCATGCGGCGTCTCGCCAGACCGCGCGGCCCGTGCTAGGGGGCGGAGATGAGCAGGAAACCCGCCCCCTTCCCGACGCGCGACGAAATCCTCGACTGGGTCCGCCGCAATCCGCAGAGCGCCACCAAGCGCGACATCGCCAAGGCGTTCGGCATCAAGGGCGCGGAGCGGGTCGAGCTCAAGCGCGTGCTGCGCGAGATGGCCGAGGACGGGCTGATCGACACCCGCCGCCGCCGCGCGTCGATCAAGGGCGCGCTGCCGCCCGTCGCGGTGCTGATCGCCGGCGCCCCCGACGCCGATGGCGACGTCTTCGCGACCCCCGAGCACTGGGAGGGCGAGGACGCCGCGCCGCGCATCATCATCCGCTCGGCCCGCCAGGGGGAGAGCTTCGGCGAGGGCGACCGGATCCTCTGCAAGCTCGAGGAAACGCCCGAGGCCGAGGACCATGCCTTCGCGGCCAAGGTCATCAAGAAGATCGGCTCGGGCCCCAAGCGCATCATGGGCGTCTACCGCGCCGACCAGCGCGGCGGGCGGGTGGTCCCCGTCTCGAAGGGCGAGGCCAAGGACTGGCTGGTCCCCGAGGGCAAGCAGGGGGACGCGCAGGACGGCGAGCTGGTCGAGGCCGAGCTGCTGCCGAAATCGCGCCATTCCTACGGGCCTCCGCGGGTGCAGGTGGTCAAGGTGCTGGGCGACCCGATGGCCCCGCGCGCCGTCTCGCTGATCGCCATTGAAGAACACGGCATCCCGACCGACTGGCCGCAGGACGCGCTGGACGAGGCCGAGGCCGCCGCCCCGGTGGAGCTGGGCGAGCGCGAGGACCTGCGCGGCATCCCCCTTCTGACCATCGACCCGGCGGATGCGCGCGACCATGACGACGCGGTCTGCGCGCTGCCGGATGAGGACCCCGAGAACGAGGGCGGCTGGATCGTCTGGGTCGCCATCGCCGATGTCGCCCATTACGTGCGTCCCGGCTCTTCCATCGACAAGGAGGCGCGGCGGCGCGGGAATTCGACCTATTTCCCCGACCGCGTGGTGCCGATGCTGCCGGAGGCGCTGTCGGCGGATCTCTGTTCCTTGCATGAAGGCGTCGACCGGGCCTGCATCGCCGTGCGCATGGTGCTGGACGCGGACGGCAAGAAGATCGCCCACCGCTTCACCCGCGGGCTGATGCGCTCGGCCGCCTCGCTGACCTATCAGCAGGCGCAGGCCGCCGATGACGGCAAGCTCGACGCGGATACCGAGGCGCTGGCCGGGCCGCTCGCGGACCTTTATGCCGCCTGGCGCGCCGCGACGGCGCAGAAGGGCCGGCGCCAGCCGCTCGACCTCGACCTGCCGGAGCGCAAGATCGAGCTGTCGGAGGAGGGCGAGGTGCTGAACGTCTCGTTCCGCGACCGGCTCGACGCGCATCGGCTGATCGAGGAGTTCATGATCCTCGCCAATGTCTGCGCGGCCGAGACGCTGAACGGCGCCCGCCGCGCCGCCGTCTACCGCGTGCACGAGGAACCGGGCCCCGAGAAGGTCGACGCGCTGCGCGAGCAGGCCGAGAGCGTCGGGCTGGCGCTGGCGCGCGGGCAGGTGACGACCACGGCGCAGTTCAACCGGCTGCTGGACCAGGCCGCGGGCACCGATTTCGCCGAGTTCATCAATATCAGCGTGCTGCGCGCCCAGACCCAGGCCTATTACGGGACCGAGGCGCTGGGGCATTTCGGCCTGAACCTGCGCCTCTACGCCCATTTCACCTCGCCCATCCGGCGCTATGCCGACCTGATCGTGCACCGCGCGCTGATCGCGGTGCATGAAGGGGACGGCGCCCCCGACGGCCCGCGCCCCGAGGACGAGCAGGAGCTGCGCGAGACCGCGCAGCACATCTCCTTCACCGAGCGGCGCTCGATGAACGCCGAGCGGGACACGAACGACCGTTACCTCTCGGCCTTCCTGCGCGACCGGGTGGGGGCGGAGTTCGAGGGCAAGGTGGCCGGGATCGCCCGGTTCGGGATCTTCGTGAAGCTCGACGAGACGGGCGCGGACGGGCTGGTGCCGATCGGGTCCATCGGCGGCGAGTACTGGCATCACGATGCGGACAGCCAGGTGCTGATCGGCGACCGTTCGGGGACGGTGATCAGCCTTGGCCAGCGCGCGCGGGTGAAGCTGCTGGAGGCGATCCCGGTGACGGGGGGGCTGCTGTTCGAGCTTCTGTCGCTGGAGGGCGGGCCGTCGCCCGCGGGCGGCGGCGGGCGCGGCCCGGATGCGGGGCGCCGCACGCGCCGCGGGCCGGGCAATGCGCCGCGCAAGAAGCTCTCCAAGGGCCGGATCGCCAAGGCCAAGGCCGGCCGCAAGCGCCGCTGAGCGGAGCCGCGCGCCGGGCCTTGCGCACGCGGCCGCCCGGGCGCCCGCGCGGCGATGCCAGCGTTTCGCCCGCGGCAGGCGCGCCCCAGTTCATCGGGGGTTCCCAAGGGGGCGCCGCCCCCTTGGTTGGGGGGACCGGGGGCGGAAGCCCCCGCCTCCTTTGATGACAGCTGTCAACTCAGCGGATCATAGACCTCGGCGACATACCGCTCGGCCATGGCGCGCGGCGAGAACCGCTCCCGCACCCGGTCATGGAGCTTGTCCGCCAGCGCCCGCCGCTCGCCTTCATCATCCAGCAGCGCGGTGATCTTCGCCGCCAGCGCGGCGGGGTCGGACGGGGTCAGGGTCTCGGCCCCCACCTCCTCCAGCACCTCGGCCAGCGGCGGGATGTCATAGCCGCAGACGAGGGCCCGCGACTGCGCCGCCTCGATGGCCACGGTGGGCAGCCCTTCCCAGCGCGAGGTCATCACCAGCAGCCGCGCCCGGCCCATATGCGCCAGCGTCTGCGCGAACGGCAGGCCGTCATGGCGCAGCACGTTGGCGAGGCCCTTTTCGGCGATCAGCCCGTCCACCTCCTCGGCCATTTCCCCGGCGCCGATGATGACCGCGCGGGGGGCGCCTTCGACCTTCGCCAGCGTCTCGATGAAGGCCTGGGGGTGCTTCTGGTAGACCATGCGGCCGACGAAGAGGATGTCGATGTCCTGCGGCGCGTCGGGGGCGACCTCGGGCGCGGCGATGCCGTTCTCGATCACCACCGCGGGGCCGCGATGGCGCAGACCGGCCTCGCGCGCCAGCGCCGCATCGGCGTGGGAGACGAAGACGGTGGCGTCCATGCGCCGGGCCAGCAGGCGTTCGAGCCGCACGCGGGCCTGGAAGGGCCCCGGCTGTGCCAGCCCGTGGAAGCCGTGCACGGTGTAGGCGGTGCGGAACCCGCCGCCGAGGGGCCGCGCGATCATCGCCGCCAGCGCCGCGCGGGTGCCTTGCCCGTGGACCACGTCGCCCTTGCCGGCGCCGAGCCCGAGGATCGCCTTCGCGATCTTCCAGGGCGCGCCGCGGCCGGGATAGGGGGCGATGCGGTGGGGCAGGTCCTCGAACACCGCGCGCATCGGGGGGGTCGCGTTCTCGGGCAGGACGGCCACGTGGTCGTCGCCGCGCCCGAGCGCGAGGATCGAGCGGATCAGCGCCGCGGTGACGGTGACGCCGCCGCCGAGGTCATGATCGGGAAGGATGTGGTAGACGGTCATGGGGCGGGGTCGGCTCGTTCTGAAATGCGTGCGGCGCGCGAGGGGCGCGCCCTGGAAGAATGGCGAGGGCCAGCAGACAGGCCGCGCCGGGCGAAGTCCATGGGGCGGAGCGGCGCCGCGACACCATGCGCCCCGCCCGCGCCCGTGCTAGAACCCCTTGGCGTGCAGGGCCCCGGCCCGTGCGGCGGCGTTCGAATCGCGAAGGATCGGGGCGCCGGGGCGGCATTCAGGCCGCCTGCCGCGCACGCCTATTTCAGCGGGCGACCGGGCGCCGCCGGGGCCCGAGCGGGACATTGATCGGCGAAGGGGCCGCATGACCACCACCGACGCAAACATCGCCGCCGCGCCGCGCAGGGCGCGCAGCGACAGCAGGACGGGGCCGAATTTCCTCGTCTTCTTCATGTTCTTCACCCTGTGCCTGCCGTCCTTCATGATCTCGATCCCCGGGATGCCGGACGTGGCGCGCACCACCGATTTCGTCGGGCTGATGGCGCTGCTCTGCTATGCGTGGCTCGGCGGCAAGGCGGGCAAGGGCGAGCGGTACCTGCTGCTGTTCCTCGGGGGGATGTTCGCGGTCTCGGTCGTCGCGCTGCTGGTGCTGCTGGCGCTGCCGCAATGGGCCCCGAGCCTTCAGACCCGCAACATGCTCTATGCCGTGCGCACGGTGTTCCTGTTCGCGCCCGCGCTGCTGGCCTTCAGGATGAGCGCGTCGCCCTACGTGATGTCGAAATGGGGCCTGCGCTTCGCCCTGGCGGGGGCGGCGTTCACGATCTTCATGTGCCTCGCCTATGCCGCAGGGTCGACGGCGTTCAACGCGCACCAGACGCTGGCCACGGCGTCGGACAAGGGCGAGTTCGAGCTGCTGGTCAACCGCCTCGGCGGCATCGTGGGCGAGACGGGGGCCTTCGGCTTCCACGCCAACCTGGTGTTCCAGATGGCGATCCTGTTCGCCTTCCTCGGGGGGCGGCGGCGGCTTGCTTACGTGCTGCTGGCGCTGTTCGTGCCTTACATGCTGTTCGCCTTCAACTACTCGCAGACCCGGATCTCCATCGCCAATGGCGGCATCTTCATGATCGTCGCGCTGCTGTCGCGGGACCTGATGCGGCGGATCCCGGCGGTGGTGCTGATCCTGGCCGGGCTCGCGCTCGGCATCGTCGCGATCTGGGAGCTGGTGTTCTCCGGCCTCAGGATCGCCAGCCTCGGGCAGCTCGACAGCAACCTGCTGCTGCGCTTCCAGGGGGTGCTGTCGGGCGACGCCGGCTCGGCCGTCAACACCTCGGGGCGGTTCGAGCACTGGAGCAACGTGGTCGGCATGATCGCGGTGAATCCGATCTTCGGCTACGGGGTGCGCACCACCTCGACCATGCTCGACCACGCGATCGAGAATTTCTTCCTGCAGGGGCTGGCCGATTACGGGATCGTGGTCTTCGCCATGTTCATCGCCTTCGCGCGCTGGGTCTGGCTGCAGCTGCGCGCCGAGGGGGTGCTGCGCGAGCCGCGCTACCTGCCGGAACGCCAGGCCGCGGCGATCCTGCGCGCGATCCTGGTGGCGAGCTTCATCCAGTGGCAGTTCAACGACATCAACACCTATTTCCAGGCCTTCCCGATGCTCTGCCTCGTGACCCTGCTGGTGATCCGGCGGCTCGAGGACGTGCGCGCGGCGCATGGGGCGCAGCGGCCCATCGACTGGTGAGCGGGGGCGGCGCGGGGGCGACGGTCCTTTCGCCGCATCGGAGAACGGGCGCGATGCGGCTAGCCCGGAGAGGTGGTCGCCGCAGTGCGGCATGATCCGGGGCCGCGCCGCCGCGCGCGGCGGCCGGATGAGGGGCTGAGCGGGGGCCTGGGTTTGGTGAAACGCATATTCGACAGGATCGCGTCGGACGCGCTGCTCTCGCGGCTTGCGCGCGGGGGGCTGTGGTCGATGGCGATCAAGGTGGGGGGCGCGGGCCTCTCCATCGCCATGACCGCGGCGCTGGCGCAGGCGATGGATGCGGACGCGTTCGGGCGGTTCTCCTTCGCCTTCGCGCTGGCGATGACGGCGTCCATCGTGGCGGGGCTGGGGCTTCAGACCGGGATCCTGCGCTGGCGCCCCGAGCACGAGGTGGACGGGGAGCCGCATCTCGCCGCCGCCGCCGAGCGCTGGGGGATGACGCTGACGCTGATGGCCGGGGCCGCGGTTCTGCTGGCGGGCGCAGGGTTCTGGATCCCGCGGGCGCTGGGGCTGGAGGCGTTCGGCCCCGGCGCGCGTTTCGATGCGGCGGCGATGACCGGCGCGGGGGCGCTGGCGATGGCGCTGGCGGTGTCGGAGTATATCGCGAGCGCGCTGCGCGCCCGCGGCTCGACCGTGCTGGCGCTGGCGCCGCGGGACGTGGCCTGGCGCGCGGCGCTGTCCGGCGCCACGGTGGCCATCGGCGCGGCGGGCCTGTCGCTGAGCGCGGCCGAGGCGCTGTGGCTGGCGGCGGGGCTGCTGGCGGGTTTCGCGCTGGCGCAGGCGCTCTGGGCCGGGTTCCACCGGATGCACCTTGAATTCGACTTCGGCGGCGACCCGATGGCGGCCGAGCGCGCGCGGGCGCGGCTGCGCCAGGCGCGCCCGATGTGGGGCGCGACGGTGCTGGGCGCGGTGTCGCGATACCTCGACGTGCTGGTGCTGGGCCTGTTCGTGGCGCCGGCGCTCACCGGGGCGTATTTCGCGGCGGCGAGCATCGCGCAGGCGCTGATGCTGCTGCTGGTCTCGGCCAACATGGTCGCGGCGCCGCTGATCGCGCGGATGCACCGGGCGGGGGACGCGGCGGGGATGCAGCGTATGATGAAGCTGATCATGGCGGGCATGGCCCCGGCGATCCTGGTCGGCTACGGGCTGATGGCGCTGCTGGGCCCGCAGCTTCTGGCGATCTTCGATCCGTCCTATGCCGCCTATTCCGACGTGCTGCTGATCGTGGCGGCGGGGGCGGCGTTCAACGCGCTCGGCGGGCCGACGGGCTACACGATGCAGCTCGCGGGGCAGGAGCACGCGTTCCTGAAGGTGATGCTGCGGGTCTATGTCGTGGTGGCGGCAGCGCAATTCGCGCTGGTGCCGGTGCTGGGGATCTACGGCGCGGCGGTGATCGGGGCGGCGGGGCACCTTGGCTGGAACCTCTGGGCAAGGGCGATCTGCCGGGCCCGCATCGGCGTCGACCCGACGGTGCTGATGTTCTTCACCCCCGCCGCGCGCGCCCCCCGGGGCGCCCCGGCGGAATGATTTCGATGCAAGGCGGAGAGCGGATTTGAAACCCTCCTATTTCATTCTCGGCGCGCCGAAATGCGGCACCTCGGCCATCGCGCAATGGCTGGGCGAGCACCCGCAGGGCTTCTTCTGCGACCCGAAGGAGCCGCAGTTCTGGTGCACGGATTTCCCGGCGCTGAAGGAAGAATTCGGCCTGACGGACGCGGCGTCGTATCTCGCGCTGTTCGAGGGCGCCGAGGGGCGCGTGGCGGGCGAGGGCTCGACCATCTACCTGCGCAGCCACGCGGCGGCGGCCGAGATCCTGGCCTTCCAGCCGGACGCCCGCTTCATCGTCATGCTGCGCGACCCGGTCGAGGTGGCGCACGCGCTGCACATGGAGCGCCTCTATGGCGCGCGCGAGGACATCGAGGATTTCGAGGAGGCCTGGGCGGCGCAGGAGGACCGCGCCGCGGGCCGCCGCATCCCGCGCGGCTGCCCGGACCCGGTGCTGCTGGACTATCGCGGCACGGCGATGTTCGGCGAGCAGCTGAGCCGCCTTTTCGACGTGGTCCCGCGCGAGCGGGTGCTGGTGCTGTTCCAGTCCGAGCTGAAGGAGGACGCCGCCGCCGTCTATGCCCGCGCCCGCGAACATGTCGGGCTGCCGGATGACGGGCGCACCGCGTTCGGGCGGGTGAACGCGGCCCATGGGCGGCGCTTCAAGGCGCTGTCGAACTTCATCCTCTCGCCGCCGCCGCCGCTGGACAAGCCGATCATGGCGCTGCGGCAGTTCCTGATCCGGCATCGGTTCGGGCCGGTGGAATGGCTCAAGTCCAAGTTCAACAAACCCCAGGAGCGCGAGGAAATGTCAGAGGAATTCCGCGTCAGGCTGCGCGCGGAATTCGCCGATGACACCGAGCGCCTCGCCGCCCTGCTGGGCCGCCGCCCGCCCTGGGCGGACTAGGGACCGGGCCGCCCCCGGAAGGGGCGGCCCGCCGCGGTCAGCTCGCGATGTCGATCGGGTAATTGACCGAGAAGTGGATCTGCCCGCCCGCCGGAAGGTCGTTCAGCGTCAGCCGCTGGCCGGTCACGTCCGTCAGCACGATGTAATCCGTGCCCGGCGCGATATAGCCCTGGACCACGCCGCTCCAGCCCACGGTGGAGATGGCCGCCGCGTGGCGGATGTTCTCGGCCGGGGGGAAGCCGTCGGGCAGGGCGATCCGCAGCTCCTGCGGCCCGCCGGTGGTGGCGCTCCACTGGAACCAGCCGGTGAAATGCGCCTCGCCGTCCGAAAGCGAGACCGAGGCCTGGCGCACGTCGAGGGTCAGGACCGCGGTGGTGCTCACCCCGCTGAGCTCGGGCTGGAAGGGCAGCTTGGAGCGCGAGAACAGGATCCGGTTCGGCGCGGTGGAGATCACCGGCGGCACCGTCAGCCCGTCCGACTGCCGCCGGCAGGAGCGCAGCCGCGTCTCCTGGCACTCGCCCGAGAAGCGCGCGAAGACCTGTTGCCCGGCCGAGTCGCCCCAGGTGATCCGCTCGATGTTCACGCCGTAGAGGGCGTTGATGTCGAAGCAGGTGTCGACATGGTCCGACGGCATGTACATGTCGTGGATGTTGATCATCTTGGCGGTGTTGGGGGTCGAGGTGATGTTGGCCCCGGTGCCGTCCCAGTTGAAGGTGTTGGGCAGGTCCTTGCCGATCAGCACCACGGTGTCGGCATTGCCGCCCGAGCTGGCCGAGTTGTTGTAGGAATAGCCCGTCGAGATGTCGATCGCCTCGGCCGTGTCCGGGGACCCGTTGGTCCCCGAGGTGATGGCGAGCGAGATGGCGCCGTCCACGTGCTCGAAATCGCCCTTGATGCGCGCGCCCTTCGGGTTGCAGATGATGGCGTTGTAGAAGCGGCCGTGGTCGCAGATCTGCGGCTCGAACACGAGGCTCGTCTGGTCCTCGGCCCGGCCGATGCGGATGGCGCAGTCGCCGCCGCGGAAGCCCCCGGTGACCGACAGCCCGAACCCGTATTCACGCCCGAGATAGACCGCGTAACGCGCCCGGGCCGCGCCGCGGCCGCCGTCGAAATTGCAGGTCTCGTCGATCACCGAGAAGGCGGAGTTCGGGATCTCCAGCATCGCGCCGGAATAGTCGGAGGTCCCGATGAACACCATCTCCACCGCCGTCAGGTGGAAGCGGTTGCGCGGCAGGGTGCCGGTGGTCCCGAGCTGCAGCGTGCAGCGGTCCGAGAGGATCTTCATGTTGTGCAGGTGCACGCCCTCGGGGATCGTGACGTTGCCCGAGAGGGTGAACACCGCGCCGCGCCCGTCGACGATGTCGGGCGAGACGGCGAAGCCCGAGCGCCAGCCGCCCTCGATGATTTCGCCCGTCGCCTCGGCCGCCTTGCTGCGGGCATGTTCCGAGGAGATGTACTGCGCCATCAGCGCCCAGGACACCTGGTCGAAGCCCGAGGCGAACATCTGCGGCGCGATCGGCCGGGTGGTCAGCCGCCAGAACGCGCCGTCCTGGGTCTTGAAATAGCCCGGCGCCTCCACCCCGTCCGGGTCGCGCACCCAGTCGGCGCCGCCGCCGTCGCCCGGCGTCTCGTTGCCATGGGTGCGGATCGCGTTGACCGAGGCGGGGATATGCGCGTTCGCCGCCGAGACGCGGGTGTTGAAGGTCAGCGCGTCGCGCACGCCGTCGACCATGTCGCGCACCTGCGCCGCCGAGAGCGCCGAGGGCGCGCCGGTCCCCGCGCCCGCCGCGCGGCCGATCAGGGTGGATTCCGCCTGGGTTTCCAGCCGGTCGGGCGTGATCGCCCCCGGCTCGATTTCATGCGCCGTCACGGCGGATTTGCCGAGCGTGCCGTAGGTGCCGTCCGCGGGCGCGCGGACGGGGGCGAAGACGGCGAGGGCGGGCAGGGCGGCGATGCGATGGAGCATGTCGGACCTCGAAATGCGCGGCCCGTCCTGTCCCGAGCCGGACGCGCCGCGGGGCGCGTTCCGCGGATCCGGGTCCGCAGAAGACTCAGGGGTCGCGTCCGGGCGCGGCGATTCCGCCCCCCGACCGATCCAAGGGATAATTCGAAAGATTGGTTTAAATACCGTGAAGAAGCGGGAAAGAAGCGGCGGCATCGGGCGGTTTCGTCCTTCGCGTGGGGACGCGCGCGGCGCCTCGGCGCTTCTTCACATGGGGCGCGGCGGGGGCGGCGTCATCCCGGCCCCGCCGCGCGCGCTGTCGCAGGCGCCGCGCGGGCGCGTCAGACCCAGTCCTGCAGGATCGGGATCAGGGGGATGTCCGCGGGCGGCATCGGGTAGTCGCGCAGCCGCATCGGCTGCACCCATTTCAGCGCCTGGTTCTCTCGCGACTGGGGCGTGCCGTTCCACTTGCGGCAGGCGTAAAGCGGCATGAGCAGGTGGAAATCGTCATAGCCGTGGGAGGCGAAGGCGAGGGGGGCGAGGCAGCTCTCCCAGGTCTCGATCCCCAGCTCCTCGTGCAGCTCGCGCACCAGGCAATCCTCGGGCGTCTCGCCGTCCTCGAGCTTGCCGCCCGGGAATTCCCAGAGGCCCGCCATGGACTTGCCCTCGGGCCGCTGCGCGAGAAGGATCCGCCCGTCGCGGTCGATCAGCGCGCAGGCGGCGACGAGGATGATCCTCTTCGCCGCCTGCTGTTTCGGGGCCTCGGCCATCAGGACCGGTAATCCGCGTTGATCGAGATGTAGCCATGGGTGAGGTCGCAGGTATGCACCACGGCCGACCCCTCGCCCACGCCCACGTCGACATGGATGTCGAGCTCGGGCTGCTTCATGTAGGCGGCGCCGTCGGCCTCCTTGTAGCCCGGAGAGACCCAGCCGCTCTCGGCCACCACGATCTCGCCGAAGCGGATCAGCAGGTTGTCGCGGTCCGCCGCCTCGCCCGACTTGCCGACGGCCATGACGATGCGGCCCCAGTTGGGGTCCTCGCCCGCCACGGCGGTCTTCACGAGGGGGGAATTGGCGATCGAGAGGCCGATGGTCTTGGCGGCGGCGTCGGATTCCGCGCCGGTCACGTGGACATGCACCAGCTTGGTCGCGCCCTCGCCGTCGCGCACGATCTGCAGCGCGAGATCCATCAGCACCGCGTCCACCGCGCCCTTGAGCGCCGCCCAGCGGGGGTCGGAGGCATCGACGATCTGGCTCATCGGCGCCTTGCCGGTGGCGGCCAGCAGCACCGAGTCCGAGGTCGAGGTGTCGCCATCCACGGTGGTGGAGTTGAACGTGGTCTCGGCCGAGGCCGACAGCATCGCCTGCAGCGCGGCGCGGTCGATATGGGCGTCGGTGAACACGAAGCCGAGCATCGTCGCCATGTCGGGCGCGATCATGCCCGAGCCCTTGGCGAAGCCCGAGACCTTGACCGTCACGCCATCGAGGTCGACCTCGGCGCAGGCGCCCTTGGCGAAGGTGTCGGTGGTGCGGATCGCCTCGGCCGCCTCGCGCGCGCGCTCGGGGGCGAGGCCCGCGGCCAGCTCGCCGAGCTTCTCATAGATGCGGTCGGTGGGCAGCGGCTCGCCGATCACGCCGGTGGAGGCGATCCAGACGTTGTCCGCCGGGATGCCCAGCGCCTGGCCGCAGGAATAGGCGCAGAACTCCACCGCTTCCCAGCCGTTGCGGCCGGTGAAGGCGTTGGAATTGCCCGCATTCACCAGGATCGCCTGGGCCTGGTCGGTCCCGGGCCCGGCGCGGCGCGCCTCGCACCACAGCACGGGGGCCGAGCGGGTGGAGGACTTGGTGAACACGCCCGCGACGACCGAGCCCGGCGCCAGTTCTGCCAGCATCACGTCGAGGCGGTTCTTGTAGCGCACCCCGGCCTCGGCCGCGGCGAAGCGCACGCCGTCGATCACCGGCAGCTCCGGGAAGCTCTCGGGCGCCAGCGGCGAGACCGCGAGGCCCTTTTTCTTCGGCGCGGCGGCGGCCGGGGCCGCGGCGGCCTCGAGCGCGGCGAGGCGCGACTCGATCCCGCGCAGGGCCGCGAGGACGGCCTCGTCGGTCTTCTTGCGGGTCTTCTTCTTCTCGTCCTTGTGGGACTTCGGCTTGTCGTGCTTCGACATCGGTTCGGCTCCGGGCAGCGGACCGGCGGGGGCGCGCGGAAGGCGCGGTCCCCGGGGGAGTTTGAAAACGTAAATCGCCGGTCCCGGGACGGGCCCGGAACCGGCGTGGATCATGCGGCGCCGCGGCGGCGGTGGAAAGGGGGCGCGCCCCGATCCGCGCCGCGCGGCGGGCCCTCTCGTCACTCGCGCAGCAGGCCGTCGTCGAGCACCGCCTCGGCGGCGGGGGCGTCCTCGGCCATCTCGACCGTCAGCTCGGCGCGGGCGCCGGCGATCTCGGCCTTGGCGGCGTCATTGGCCAGCTGCTCGGCGATCTGGCCGCGCATCTCCTCGAGCGTCGGCTTGGGCTGCTCGCGCTTGCCGGTCACGTGGATCAGGTGATAGCCGAACTGGGTCTGCACCGGGCCGACCACCGCGCCTTCTTCCGCCTCGAAGGCGGCGTCGGCGAATTCGGGGACCATCATCTCCTTCGCGAACCAGCCGAGATCGCCGCCGCGGTCCTTGGTCCCGTCGGTGCCATGCTCCTTGGCCAGCGCCGCGAACTCGGCCCCGTCCTCGATCTGCTTGAGAAGATCCTTCGCCATCTCCTCTTCCTTCACGAGGATATGGGAGGCGCGAACCTCCTCGACCGCGGGGGCGTCGGTCACCTGTTCCTTGTAGGCGGCGGCGACGGCCTCGTCCGAAGCGGCGCCCTCGATCACCGTGCGCATGTGCGCCTCGGCGAGGCGCGAGCGGCGGTCGAGTTTCGCGCGGATCTCCATCTCGGCGGTCTTGTCGAGGCCGGCGGCCTCGGCGCGGGCGGCGAACTCGGACTCGACCATCACCCGCTGCAGCAGCGCCTCGATCAGCTGCGCCGGGGGATAGGCCTGGTACTGCTCGGGCAGGTCTCCGCGCAGCACGATCAGCTCGCCCAGCGTCACCTCGCGGCCGCCGACGGTGGCGACCACGTCCGTGGCCTTCGGGGCCGGGGCCTCGGCCGACGCGGCGGCCTTGGCCTCGGCCTGGGCGGCCTCGGCGCCCTCGGGGGCCGTGTCCTCGGCGAAGGCGGCGGGCGCGAAGGCGAGCGCGGCGGCGAGCGCGAAGCCCGCGGAACGGCGGGCGGTGCGGTTGGGGGTCATGGAAACTCCTGGAACCTCTTGGTCCTGTCGGTCGGTCCGGTTCGGGTCCGCGCGCGGCCCATGGGGCGCGCGAAGGGCCGTCCGGCCCGGGTTTTCGGTGCGGCGGGGCCCATGCGGTCCGCGGCGCCGCGTTGACAGCCATGGACCCGACGCATACATCTGCGACCGGCCCGGAAACCGATGCGAGAGCACCGGGGGCCGCCCTGAGATAGAGGCTCGGGGCGAGCCGGGCAAGGAGCCTCTCGGCGGCATGATCGGGCGGGACCCCAGGCGGGGTCCGCCGCGGGTCGCGCGCCACGGCCGGGGGGCGCAGGACATCGGGGCGGCGCGTCCGGGCGCGGGGCGACGCCGGGGCGATCGCGCCCGCCGGGCCCGGGAGGGGCCGGTGCGGCGCGGACGCCGGCCCGCCACATGCGCGCCGCCGGTCGCCTGCGCCTTGCGCGGCCCGGCCATTGGACGGGAAGAGCTCGCATGCTGGGTATGGGCGCTGTCGCGCGCAAGGTTTTCGGAACCCCCAACGATCGCCGCATCAAGCGCATGATGAAGGCCGTGGCGCGGATCAACGCGCTCGAGGACGAGATCTCCGCGCTGTCGGACGAGGATCTTCGCGGCAAGACCGACGAATTCCGCGCCCGGATCGAGAAGGGCGAGACGGTCGACGACCTGCTGGTCGAAGCCTTCGCGGTGGCGCGGGAGGGGGCGAAACGGGCCATCGGCCTGCGCCCCTTCGACGTGCAGCTTCTGGGCGGCATGGCGCTTCATGAAGGCGACATCGCCGAGATGAAGACGGGCGAGGGCAAGACGCTGGTCGCCACGCTGCCGACCTACCTCAACGCGCTGACCGGCAAGGGCGTCCACGTCGTCACCGTGAACGACTACCTCGCCCGCCGCGACGCGGAATGGATGGGGCGGGTCTACGGCTTCCTCGGCCTCTCGACCGGCATCGTCGTGCCGGGCGTGTCCGACGAGCAGCGCCGCGCCGCCTATGCCTGCGACGTGACCTACTGCACCAACAACGAGCTCGGGTTCGACTACCTGCGCGACAACATGAAGTTCCGCATCGAGGACATGGTCCAGCGCGGGCACAACTTCGCCATCGTGGACGAAGTCGACTCGATCCTGGTCGACGAGGCCCGCACGCCGCTGATCATCTCCGGCCCCGCCGAGGACAGCGCCGAGCTCTACCGCGCCGTCGACGCGATGATCCCCGAGCTGCAGAAGGGCGAGCATTACGAGCTCGACGAGAAGACCCGCTCGGTGAACTTCACCGAGGAGGGCAACGAGTTCATCGAGCGCCGCCTGCGCGCCGCCGGGATGCTCCCCGAGGGGCAGGACCTCTATGACCCCGAGAGCGTGACCCTGGTCCACCACGTGAACCAGGGCCTGCGCGCCCATGCGCTGTTCCAGAAGGACACGCATTACATCGTCAAGGACGGCGAGGTCGTCATCATCGACGAGTTCACCGGCCGCATGATGCCGGGCCGCCGCTATGGCGACGGCCAGCACCAGGCGCTGGAGGCGAAGGAGGGCGTGAAGATCCAGCCCGAGAACGTCACCCTCGCGTCCATCACCTTCCAGAACTACTTCCGCCTCTACGGCAAGCTCGCGGGCATGACCGGCACCGCGATGACCGAGGCCGAGGAATTCGCCTCGATCTACGGGCTGGAAGTGGTCGAGATCCCGACCAACCGCCCGATCCAGCGCATCGACGACGACGACCTGGTGTTCCGCACGGGCCAGGAGAAGATCCTCGCGATCCTCGAGGCCGTGGCGGATGCGCAGGACCGCGGGCAGCCCGCCCTCGTGGGCACCACCTCGATCGAGAAATCCGAGCAGCTCTCGGCCTATCTCTCCTCGGTGCAGGCGCTGTCCGGCGCCGCCGAGGCGCTGCGCAAGCGCCTCGCGCCGCTCGAGGAGAAGAAGGAGAAGAAGGGCCAGCTGAAGGGCGACGACCTCGCGCGCTATGAAGAAACGCTGCGCGCGGCCGAGGTGCTGGAGGCGGCCGCCCGCAACGGCGGCGTGCGCCACCAGGTGCTGAACGCGCGCCACCACGAATCCGAGGCGATGATCGTCGCCGAGGCGGGCGTGCCCGGCGCGGTGACCATCGCCACCAACATGGCCGGCCGCGGCACCGACATCCAGCTGGGCGGCAACGCCGAGATGCGCGCCGCCCGCCGCGCCGCCGAGCGCGGCATCACCGACCCCGAGCAGATGGCGACGCTGGTCGCCGAGGCCGAGGCCGAGGTGGCCGAGGGCCGCGAGAAGGCGCTCGCCGCCGGGGGCCTGTGGGTGATCTCGGCCGAGCGGCACGAGAGCCGGCGCATCGACAACCAGCTGCGCGGCCGCTCGGGCCGCCAGGGCGATCCGGGCCGCTCCACCTTCTACCTCTCGCTCGAAGACGACCTGATGCGCATCTTCGGGTCCGAGCGGATGGACAAGATGCTCAAGACCCTCGGGCTGCAGGACGGCGAAGCCATCGTCCACCCCTGGGTCAACAAGGCCATCGCCAAGGCGCAGGGCAAGGTCGAGGCGCGCAACTTCGACATCCGCAAGAACCTGCTGAAATACGACGACGTGATGAACGACCAGCGCAAGGCGATCTTCAGCCAGCGCCGGGAGATCATGGAGGCCGACGACCTGTCGGACGTCGTCGAGGACATGCGCCACACCCTGGTCGACGACCTGGTGTCCGAGCACGTCCCCGAGAAGGCCTATGCCGACCAGTGGGACGTCGAAGGCCTCTACGGCGCGCTGCTCGAGACCTTCAACCGCGACATCCCGGTCATGGCCTGGGCGCAGGAAGAGGGCGTCGACGACGAGCACCTGCGCGAGCGGATCAAGGCCGAGGCCGACGCCGCCGCGGCGAAGAAGGTCGCCGATTACGGCCCCGAGGTGATGCGCCAGGTCGAGAAGCAGATCCTGCTGCAGACCATCGACCACCACTGGCGCGAGCACCTGGTGACGCTCGAGCACCTGCGCTCGGTGATCGGCTTCCGCGGCTATGCGCAGCGCGATCCGCTCAACGAGTACAAGTCCGAGGCCTTCGCGCTGTTCGAGGGGCTTCTGGGTCGCCTGCGCCGCGACGTGACCCGCCAGCTCGCCTTCGTGCAGCTGATGCGCCAGGACGAGGCCGAGGAGCGGATGCGCGCCGCGGCCGAGGCGCAGGCGGCGATGGCCGCGGCGGCGAGCGGGGCGCAGGACCTCGGGGCCCCGGCCCAGCCGGTCGCGGGCGACGCGGCCCCGGCCATGGCCGGCGCGCCCGCGCAGCCCGGCGCCGCGGCGGCCGAGCTGCCGCCGCTGCCCGCCGACGTGGACCTGTCCCAGGTCAGCCGCAACGCGCCGTGCCCCTGCGGCTCGGGCCTGAAGTTCAAGCAGTGCCACGGCAAGCTGTGACGCGGGCCGCGCCGCCGCTTCGCGCGCGGCGTTGAGTCCGGCAGATCGAGGGACGGGGGCGATGTAGCATCGCCCCCGTTGCCTTTTGCGCGCGCGCCGCCGCCTTTCCCGTTCGTTCCCGGAGCCTTTCCATGGTCAAGAAATTCGCCAAGCGCGCCCTCCAGGCCGGTCTCGACCGGCTCGGCTACAGCATGACGCTGACGAAGATGCGCGTCGCGTCCGAGCCGCGCACGATCCACTTCCTGCATATCGGCAAGGCCGCGGGCTCGCAGGTCAAGGGCCTCGCGGCGCAGCTCAACGGGCGCGACGGCGACGTGAAGATCCTCAAACACCACCACGACGTCTACCTGCGCGAGCTGCCGAAGGACTGCGAGTACTTCTTCTCGATCCGCAACCCGATCACCCGGTTCAAGTCCGGCTTCTATTCGCGCAAGCGCAAGGGGCAGCCGAAGCTCTATATCGACTGGACCGCGCACGAGGCGCAGGCCTTCGCCGATTTCGAACATGCCAACGACCTGGCCGAGGCGCTGTTCCGCGATGACGCGACCGGCGACCGGGCCTGGATGGCGATGAAGGCGATCCAGCACACCGCCCAGAACCAGTCCGACTGGTTCTACCTGCGCGGCGCGCTGTTCGAGGTGCAGCCCCCGATCTGGATCATCCGGCAGGAGCATTTCGAGGACGACCTGAAGGAGTTCATGGCGCGCGCCGATCTCGGGGTCGATCCGTCGACGCTCCAGATCGCCCGCGACAAGGTCGGCGCCCACGCCAACGACTACACCGACATCCCCGAGCTGTCGGAGCTGGCGCAGGAGAACCTGCGCCGCTGGTACGCCCAGGACGTCGCCTTCTACGCCGCCTGCACCCGCTGGCTCGAGGCGCAGCGCGGCTGAGGGCGCGCCCCCGCGCCGCAGTTGGGCGACGCGGGGGGGTGGCGTTTCGAGACCCAGCCGGTATCGTATCTCACCAAGCGACGATCTCTTCCAAATGGAATCGGGGCGTCCGCCGCGATCTATTTGGAGATCACGCGGTCCGCCCGAGACGGAGGGCGGACCTTGGCGGACAAGACCTTTCTTCTTGGCATCGGTCACCAGAAATGTGGGACCAGCTGGCTGTATTCCTATCTGGAGCAAATGCCGAAATTCAACGGCGGTTTCACCAAGGAATACCACATCTGGGACGCGCTCGACGTCGATGAGCAGAAATGGAACCGTCCGCGCCCGCGGATGAGCCATAATTTCGGGATGTGGCGGGCGTCCCGCCACGGCCGTCGCCGACGGATGATGTGCCGACCGGGTTATTACTTCGACTATTTCAACGGTCTCTACCGGGGCCGTGCGCGGCTCACCGCCGACGTCACGCCGTCCTATAGCGGCCTCGGGGCGGAGCGGCTGGCCTTCATCAAGCGCGGCTTCGCGGCGCGCGGCGTGAAGGTGAAGGCCGTCATCCTGGTGCGCGAGCCGCTGAGCCGGATCAAGAGCGCCGTGCGCTTCAACCTCGACCGCGGCAACCGGGTCGAGGGGGTGCAGTCCGACGACGGCTCCTTCGAAGAGGCGCTTGCGGGCTATTACCGCTCGCCCCATTGCAGCCTGCGCACGCGCTACGACGCCACCATCCGCACCGCGCGCAAGGTGTTCGACGAGGATGATCTCCATATCGGCGTGTACGAGACCATGTTCACGCCGCAAGAGGTCGCCCGCGTCTCGGACGTCCTCGGGGTGACGGCGGCGCCGGATTACGCAGACGTGGTGGTGAACAAGACCCGCAACAGGGTCGAGGACACCGAGCTCGACCGCGAGATCCGCAGCTATTACGCCCCGGTCTACGACTATTGCCGCAAGGTCGTGCCGCAGACCCGCGACGCCTGGGGCTGAGCGCGCCGCGGCGCCGATCTTGCGCCGCCGGGGCAGGGCGGATACGGCTCAAGGGTCTTCCCCCAAGCCGGAGCCTGCCATGACCGCCCCCGATCCCGTCGCCCTCAGCGCCGACCTCATCCGCTGCGCCTCGGTGACCCCGGAAGAGGCCGGGGCGCTGGACGTGATCCGCGCGCCGCTCGAGGCCGCCGGGTTCCGGTGCACCCGGATCGACCGCGGCGGGGTCTCCAACCTCTATGCCCGCTGGGGGAGCGAGGCGCCGGTCTTCGGCTTCAACGGCCATGTCGACGTGGTGCCGGTGGGCGACGAGGCCGCCTGGACGCGCCCGCCCTTCTCGGGCGAGATCGCGGACGGCGTGCTCTGGGGCCGCGGCGCGCAGGACATGAAGACCGGCGTCGCCGCCTTCGTCGCCGCCGCCTGCCGCTTCGTGACCGAGACGCCGCCCAAGGGGTCGGTCGCGCTGTTGATCACCGGGGACGAGGAAGGCCCGGCCGAGGACGGCACCGTCGCGATCCTCGACTGGATGGCGGCGAATGGCGAGCGGGTGGACGCCTGCCTGGTGGGCGAGCCGACCTGTCCGGAGACGATGGGCGAGATGATGAAGATCGGCCGCCGCGGGTCGATCAACGCCTGGATCACCGCGCGCGGGCGGCAGGGCCACGTCGCCTATCCGCACAAGGCCAACAACCCGCTGCCGGCGCTGGTCCACCTGCTCGACCGCCTGTCGCGGCACGAGCTTGACCAGGGCACGGCGCATTTCCAGCCCTCGACCCTCGCCGTCACCTCGATCGATGTCGGCAACCCCGCCAGCAACGTGATCCCGTCCGAGGGGCGCGCGGCGCTGAACATCCGCTTCAACGACGCCCATACCGGCGCCGGGCTCGACGCCTGGCTGCGGTCTGTCGCCGCCGAGGTGGCCGCGTTCAGCGGCGTGGAGCTGGAGGTGAAGACCAGGATTTCGGGGGAAAGCTTCATCACCGAACCGGGCGCGCTGAGCGACGCGGTTTCAGCAGCAGTGAAGTCCGAGCTTGGCATTGCGCCTGATCTGTCGACCAGCGGCGGCACCTCGGATGCGCGCTTCATGCGGGCGATGTGCCCGGTGGTCGAATTCGGCCTGGTCGGCGACGCCATGCACCAGGTGGACGAACGCACGCCCGTCGAACAGGTCGAAACCCTCTGCGCCATCTATGCTCGCGCGTTGGGCGAGTGGTTCCGGAAAGCATGAAGTCAATTGCAGCGGCGACTGGTTACATCGTTGCCGCTGCAATAATAGCAAAATGCGAATTAATATCGGTTTCTTAAACTGACGAAAGCAGCTCCAGCGCCGCTGCATGAAGCGCTGGGGTCGCGGCGGCGATCACGCGGCCGCCATCCAGCGCCGGGCCGCCCGCCCAGGTGGTGACCACGCCGCCGGCGCCCTCGATGATCGGCAGCAGGGGCATGATGTCATAGGCGTTGAGCCCCGCCTCGACCACCAGGTCCACGCAGCCGGCGGCCAGCAGCGCATAGGCGGTGCAGTCGAGCCCGTAGCGCGTCAGCCGGCAGCGGGCGGCGAGGGCGGCGAAGGCCGCGCCCTCGGCCTTGCTGCCAACCTCCGGGAAAGTCGAGCAGATCCGGGCGTCGGCCAGCGCGGTGCAGCCCGAGGCGCGGATCCGGCGCGGCCCGTCAGTCGGGCCGCCCGCCGGGCCGTCCAGCCCCGGCCGCGCGGCCCAGGCGCTGCGCCCGTCGCCCCAGAACCGGTCGCCGGTCCAGGGCTGGTCCATCGCCCCGAGGCGCGCGCGCGGCGCGCCGCCCGTGTCGTCGCGCAGCCCGACCAGCACGCCCCAGGTCGGCGCGCCGATCACGTAGGCGCGGGTGCCGTCGATCGGGTCGATCACCCAGCGCAGCCCGCTGGTCCCCTCGGATGCGCCCCGTTCCTCGCCCAGGATGCCGTCATCGGGCCGCAGCCCGGCCAGGACCGCGCGCATCGCGTCCTCCGTCTCCCGGTCCGCGGCGGTCACGGGGTCGTAACCCGCCGCGTCCTTGTTGTCCGCCGCCAGCTCGGGATTGCGGAAATGGCGCAGCGCCGGCGCGCGGGCGGCGTCGGCGAGGGCGTGGAGCACGGGTTCCAGCGCGTCATCGGTGCAGGCAAGGGGCATGGCGGTCTCGCTCCGGGGCAGGCGGGGGGGCAGGCGGTGAGGCGCGGGCGGGGAGGGGCGCGCGCGGGGTCCGGCGGCGCGGCGTCAAACTCCGGCCTCGGCGCGCCGGTGTCAATGCGCGGGTGCAGCCGCTCGCCCGCCGGTGGCATGTGTTAACACTTTGGAAACGTATTGATCTTCTGTACAGCGCGGGTTCAGCGGCAAGGCGATGGGCGGGCCTGCGGCGCGCCGCCAGGTCGCAGGGCGCGGGTGATTTTCGCGCAATTGGAGAGCCCTGCGCAAACAAGTGTCCAGCCGGCGCGTCGGTCGGGGCGATGACTCCGCGCCTGTCCGGGAAAAGAAACCGCCGCCCGGACGGGGTCCGGGCGGCGTTGTCCTGCATGTTCGACGGGGGAGGGAAATAATGCCCCGGCGGCGATGCTTGGCCTGGATCCCGGCGGTCACGACGCCCTGGATCCGGCCGTTTCGGCGCCGTTTTCGGCGCCTCGGGTTTTCTATTGGCGCGCGGCGCTCAGGCCGCGTCGCTCATGGCGCGGGCCAGCTCGAAGATGCGGCGGCGCTGCTCTTCGGGGATGGAGTAGTAGGAGCGCACCAGCTCCAGCGCTTCCTTGTCGGCGAGAAGATCGCCGCGGGGCGCGGTTTCGGCGGTTTCATAGGCGGCGCCGAGGTCGGATTCTTCGCCGGCGATGCCCTCGAAGAAGAAGTTCACCGGCACGTCCAGGGCCGCGGCGATGTCCCAGAGGCGGGAGGCGCTGACCCGGTTCATCCCGGTTTCGTATTTCTGGATCTGTTGAAACTTGATGCCGACCTTTTCACCGAGCTGCTGCTGGGTCATGCCGACCATCCAGCGCCGCTGGCGAATGCGTTTGCCGACGTGCACGTCCACGGGGTGCTTCATCAGGTGTGCTCCTGCTTGGTTCTCTTCCCTCGGGTAGAACCATGCACGCGGCGTGCCAGTTTGAAAGCGACGTAACGTAAACATCTTCAGGTTGTGTAAAAGGCTACTTTGCCAGCGCTTTTGACTCCCGGGTCAAAAGGCGAACCCCCGGCGGACGGACCACCGGGGGTTGCATAATGCGAAACCGCTGTGTGTTTTGCAAATTGCAAAGAGCGATTTGCAATATGGGACGCGCGAAATGGGACGCGCGCCGCCCTCCTCAGGCCGCGCCGGCCGCCGCCTCGCGCGCCTTGCGCTTGCGCTCATGCGGGTCGAGGAAGCGCTTGCGCAGGCGGATGTTGTTCGGCGTCACCTCGACCAGCTCGTCATCCTCGATCCAGGCGATGGCCTGCTCCAGCGTCGGGCGGCGCGGGGTGGTGAGGCGCACGGCCTCGTCGGTCCCCGAGGCGCGCACGTTGGTCAGCTTCTTGCCCTTGAGCGGGTTGACCTCGAGATCGCCGGAGCGGTTGTTCTCGCCAAGGATCATGCCCTGGTAGACCTGCTCGCCCGAGCCGATGAAGAACACGCCGCGGTCCTCGAGGTTGAAGATCGCGTAGGCCACGGAATCGCCGGTCTCCATCGAGATCAGCGCGCCGTTGCGCCGCCCCGGGATCTGGCCCTTGTAGGGCGCCCAGGAATGGAAGATGCGGTTCATGATGCCGGTGCCGCGGGTGTCGGTCAGGAACTCGCCGTGATAGCCGATCAGCCCGCGCGAGGGGGCGAGGAACACGAGCCGGGTCTTGCCGCCGCCCGAGGGGCGCATCTCGGTCATCTCGGCCTTGCGCAGGGCCATCTTCTCGACCACCGAGCCGGAGAATTCATCGTCGACGTCGACGGTGACCTCCTCGACCGGCTCCATGCGCTGGCCGTCGATGTCTTTCATCAGAACGCGCGGGCGCGAGACGGAGAGCTCGAAGCCCTCGCGGCGCATTGTCTCGATCAGAACGCCCATCTGAAGCTCGCCGCGGCCCGCGACCTCGAAGGCCTCGCCGCCGGCGCTGTCGGTGACGCGGATCGCCACGTTGCGCTCCATCTCCTCCATCAGCCGCTTGCGGATCACGCGGGACTGCACCTTGTCGCCGTCGCGGCCGGCGAGGGGGCTGTCATTGATGCCGAAGGTGACCGAGATGGTCGGCGGATCGATGGGGCGCGAGGGCAGGGGGGCGCTGACGGCGACGTCGCACAGCGTGTCGGCCACGGTCGGCTTGGACATGCCGGCGAGGGCGACGATGTCCCCGGCCTCGGCTTCCTCGATCGGCTGGCGGGCGAGGCCGCGGAAGGCGAGGATCTTGGAGACGCGGAAGCGTTCGATTTCCTTGCCGTCGCGCGACAGCGCCTTGATGGTGGCGCCGGTCTTCAGGGTGCCGCTCTCCACCCGGCCGGTCAGGATGCGGCCGAGGAAGTTGTCGCTCTCGAGCGTGGTGGCGAGCATCGAGAACGGCTCGGAGGCCTTGGCCACCTGCGCGGGCTCGGGCACGTGCTCGCAGATCAGGTCGAGCAGCGCGTCGAGATTCTCGCGCGGGCCGTCGAGGGTCGCGTCGCACCAGCCGTTGCGGCCCGAGGCGTAGAGCATCGGGAAGTCGAGCTGTTCGTCATTGGCGTCGAGCGCGGCGAAGAGGTCGAACACCAGGTCATGGGCGTTGTCCGGGTCGCCGTCGGGCTTGTCGACCTTGTTGATCACCACGATGGGCTTCAGGCCGAGGCCGAGCGCCTTCTGGGTGACGAACTTGGTCTGCGGCATCGGCCCTTCGGCCGCGTCGACCAGCAGCACCACGCCGTCGACCATGCCGAGGATGCGCTCCACCTCGCCGCCGAAATCGGCGTGGCCGGGGGTGTCGACGATGTTGATGCGGTGGCCCTTCCACTCGACCGAGGTCGACTTGGCGAGGATGGTGATGCCGCGCTCGCGCTCGAGATCGTTGCTGTCCATGGCGCGCTCGGCGACGGCCTGGTTTTCGCGGAACGAGCCCGACTGTTTCAGGAGCCCGTCGACGAGGGTGGTCTTCCCGTGGTCGACATGGGCGATGATGGCGATGTTGCGAAGCTTCATTGGTCTCGGTCCTGGGGCGGCGGTCCGCCGGAATGGGTGCGCGTCGGCGGTCGCGCCGCGGCGTCATGCGGGGGCGCGACGCGGGGCGACGCTGTTCGGAGTCTGTGGAACGTGGGCGCTACATGGCCCATGCGCTGCGCTGCGGCAAGGGTTTTGCACCCGGCAAGGCGTCCGACAGGCGGGAATCGTGGTTTTTAGGGCGCCGGGCGGGGCGGGGCCGGGGCGGCGGGGCGTCGGAGGCGCGTTCGGGGCCGGGCGCCCGCGCGGCGCGCGTGTCGCGCGAGGGGCGCCCGCGCGGCGGCTTTGGCGGCGGCGCGCGTTGCGGGAGGTTGGCGACGGCGCCCTGCGTTCGCGGTCGTTCCGGGGAGTGTTCGGGGGCGGGCGCCGGGCCTGGGCGGCGCCTGCCGGCCGGAATAATCCCCCAAATAGAGAACCCATTCGTTAGGCTGGGGGTCCAATGTCCAGCTGGGGTGGACAGCGATGATGGATTTTTCGGTCGAGACGACCGAACTTCTCGGCTTTCTGGCGGCCGGCGCCGTGTTCCTGACCTTCTGCATGCGCACCATGCTGTCGCTGCGGATCGTGGCCGTGATCAGCAACATGGCCTTCCTCGTCTACGCCCTGAAGGCCGATCTGATACCGATCCTGGCGCTGCACGGCACGCTTCTGCCGATGAACCTGTGGCGGCTCCTGCAGTTGCTGCGGCAGGTGCGCGCCGTCGGCGCCGCCGATCCGGCGAGGTCGACGCGGGACGGCTTCGGCTTCCTTGCGCCCTATGGCGACGCGCGGCGGGTGGAGGCCGGCGACGTGCTGTTCCGCAAGGGCGACGCGGCGGGCAGCATGTTCGTGGTGGTCAGGGGAGAGGTGCGGCTGCCGGAGCTGGGCATCGAGCTGGGCCCGGGCGCGCTGCTGGGCGAGATCGGCCTGTTCACGGGCGAGGGCCTGCGCACGGTCAGCGCCGAGGCGGTGGGCCCGGTGGTCCTGTCGGAGGTGACCGAGCGCAATGTGCGGGAACTCTATTTCGACAATCCGGAGTTCGCCTACCGGCTGATCCGCCTGATCGCCAGCCGCCTCGCGGCCGACCTGCGCATCATGGAGGAGCGGATCGCCGATGGCGCGAGTTGATCCGGCGGCGGGGGGAGGGCGGCCCCCCTTTTTCATGCGCCGCCGCCCTCATCCGAAGGGAACAGCCGCCCGGCCTGGGCGCGCGGATGCCCGGCCGAGGGGCGCGGGCGGCGGCCCCCCCGAGCGGGCGCGGCCTCCTGCGGCCCGCGCCCCTTGCGCGCGCGCACGTCCTCCTGCGGGCGCTTCACCTCGTCCGTCGGGCCCGCGGGGTCGATCCGCGGCGCCGCGCGCGCGAGGTCGTCGAGAAGGTGCGACAGGTCCTCGATCCGGTCGGCCAGCAGGTGCACCACCTGGCCCTCGCGCTGGATCCGCCCGGTGACGCGCAAGAGGCGGCCCGAGAGGATCTCGCGCCGGAACCGCTCATAGACCTTCTGCCAGACGATGACGTTGGTGACGCCGGTCTCGTCCTCGAGCGTGATGAACACGACCCCCTTGGCGCTGCCGGGGCGCTGGCGGACGATCACCAGCCCCGCGGCGGCGATGCGCGCGTTCTGCGGCGGCAGGGGAAGCTGCGCGGCGGCCAGGCAGGCGGGCGGGCGCGGCCAGGGGCCGGAAGGGGCGGCGGATAGTATCGTGGGGCCGGGAGCGCCTTGCGGCGCTGCGAGGGAAGGAAGGGGGGATTCCCCCTTCCTTCCCTCGCGCTCCCATCCATCCCCCGGGGTCGGGCGGCGCGTCGCACGACCCTCGGCGCGGTCCCTCAGGGCGTCGCTGCGGGCGGCGCGGGCGAGGCTGGCCGCGCCCGAGAAATGCGCGGCGCCGGCGGAGCCCGCGGGGGCGGGGAAGGCCTCGGCGGGCGTCGTCGCGCGCTCGGTGGACTTGCGCCGGGGTGTCGGCGCGACAGGCGCCCCCGGGGCGCGACCCGCCGCGCCTGCGGCGGCGGCGCGCGGGGGCTCGACGCCCCCAAGCGGCGCAGCGCCCCCCGGCGGCGGCGTCAGGACGGCGCGCAGCAGCTCCACCGGATGCGCGCGAAGCGAGAGGCGCATGGCGACGTAATCCTCCACCACCGCCTCGCCCGGCGTCATCTGCGGCAGCTCCACCGGCGGCTCCTCGATCCCCTCGCCCTCCAGCAGCCCGGCGAAGAGCGGCGGAAGCTCTCCGGGCAGGGCCGCCTTCGCCGCCCACAGCGCCTCGCGCCGCGACAGCCCGAGGTCCGCGAAGGCGTCCGCCTCGGCCAGCCGCTGCACGGTGTCGGGCGAGACCCCGGCCCGGCGCGCAAGATCCTCGGGCGCGCGCCAGCCATTGCCGCGCGCGGCGGCGATCCAGCGCGCCTCCTCCTCCTTCAGCCCCTTGATCTGCCGAAACCCCAGCCGCAGCGCGAAGCCCGAAACCGACCCCGAACACCGCTCCAGCGTGTTGTCCCAGTAGGAGTGGTTCACGCAGGGCGGCCGCACCTCCACGCCATGCTCGCGCGCATCCCGCACGATCTGCGCGGGCGCGTAGAACCCCATCGGCTGCGCATTCAGCAGCGCGCAGGCGAAGGCCGCCGGGTGGTGCCGCTTGATCCAGGCCGAGGCGTAGACCAGCAGCGCGAAAGACGCCGCGTGGCTTTCGGGGAAGCCATACTCGCCGAAGCCCTCGATCTGGCTGAAGCACCGCTCGGCGAAATCCTGGTCGTAGCCGTTGGCGAGCATGCCGCTGACGAACCGCGTGCGGAAATCGTGGATCGTGCCGGACTTGCGGAAGGTGGCCAGCGCCCGGCGCAGGCGGTCGGCCTCGGTGGGCGAGAACCCCGCGCCGATGATGGCGATCTGCATCGCCTGTTCCTGGAACAGCGGCACGCCGAGCGTCTTGCCCAGCACCTCGCCCAGCGCGTCGGACGGAAAGCTCACCGGCTCCTCGCCCCGGCGTCTCCTTATATAGGGGTGCACCATGTCGCCCTGGATCGGGCCTGGGCGGACGATGGCGACCTGGATCACCAGGTCATAGAACCGCCGGGGGCGCATCCGCGGCAGGAAGTTCATCTGCGCCCGGCTTTCGACCTGGAAGACGCCGATGGAATCGGCCTGGCAGAGCATGTCGTAGACGGCCGGGTCCTCGGGCGGCAGCGTCGCCAGCGACCAGCGCTGGCCGCCATGCAGCTCGACCAGGTCGAAGGCCTTGCGGATGCAGGTGAGCATCCCGAGGCTGAGCACATCGACCTTCAGGATCCCCAGCGCGTCGATATCGTCCTTGTCCCATTCGATGACCGTGCGGTCCTCCATCGCCGCGTTCTCGATGGGGACCAGTTCGTCCAGCCGCCCCTCGGTGATGATGAAGCCGCCGACATGCTGGGAGAGGTGCCGCGGAAAGCCGATCAGCTCGGCCGCGATCTCCAGCACCTGGCGCAGGCGGCGGTCGGCGGGGTCGAGCCCGATCTCCGCCAGCCGTTCCGCCGTCGCCTCGGTCTGCGACCAGCCCCAGATCTGGCTGGCGAGCGCGCCGCAGACGTCCTCCGACAGGCCCATCGCCCGCCCGACTTCCCGCAGCGCCCGGCGCGAGCGGTAGTGGATGACGGTGGCGCAGAGCCCGGCGCGGTGGCGGCCATAGCGGGCGTAGATGTGCTGGATCACCTCCTCGCGCCGCTCATGCTCGAAATCGACGTCGATATCAGGGGGCTCGTCGCGGGCCTCGGACACGAAACGCTCGAACACCATCGAGGCGATGTCGGGCCCGACGGCGGTGATCCTGAGCGCGTAGCAGGTGATGGAATTGGCCGCCGAGCCGCGGCCCTGGCAGAGGATCCCGCGGGATTCCGCGAAGGCGACGATGTCCCGGACGGTCAGGAAATAGGGCGCGTAGTTCAGCTTGCCGATCAGCGCCAGCTCCTTGTCCGCCAGCGCGCGGACCTTGGCGGGGATGCCGTCCGGGTAGCGTTCGCGCAGGCCATATTCCGTCAGGCGCACGAGGCGTTCCTGCGCCGTCTCCTCGCCCGCCTCGGACGGGTATTCATAGCGCAGCTGGTCGAGGTCGAAGCGGCAGCGGGCGGCGATTTCGGCGGTGCGGTGGACGGCGTCTTCGTGGCCTTCGAACAGGCGCAGCATCTCTTCGGGGGCGCGCAGGCGGCGCTCGGCATTGGGCTGGGCGGCGCGGCCGAGCCGGTCGATGGGGCGCGAGAGGCGGATGCAGGAGAGCACGTCGGCGATGCGCCGCCGCCTTCCGTGATGCATCAGCGGCTCGGCCGAGGCGGCGAGGGGGGCGCCGGCGTCCCGCGCGGCGGCGGCGAGCAGCGGCAGCCGCGCCCGGTCCGCCCCGTCATAGCGCGGGGCGGCGAGCAGGAACACGTCGCCCGGAAAGCGCGCCGCGAAGGGGCGGGCGGCGGCGGCGGGGTCATGGCCTTGCAGCGGGTCTTGAAGCGGGTCTGGCGCGTGGACCAGCAGGATGATCCCCGCGGCGTGCGCGAGGATATCGGCTTCGTGCAGGATGCAGCCGCCTTTCTCGGCCCGCCGCTTGCCGAGCGACAGCAGCCGCGTCAGCCGTCCCCAAGCGGCGCGGTCCATGGGCAGGGCGGTGAGGTCCGGCCCGTCGACCAGCCGCAGCCGCGCGGCGGGGATCAGCCGGGGCAGGGTGCGGATCGGCGTCTCGGGCGCGCCCCCGAGCCGGGGCGAGGCGGGGTCGGGCGTGGCCTGCGCCGCGGGCGGGGGCTGCTCCGTCTCGCCCGCCGCGCGCCCCGCGCCCGCGGCCCTGCGCCGTGCGGCGAGCCGCTTGGCCCGCGCCTCCAGCTCCGCCTCGCGCGGCGCGTCGCGCTCCCGCACCGCGGCCTCGCGCCCGCGCGCGAGCTCTTTCAACGCCTGGTGCGCACGCACCACCCCGGCGACCGAGTTGACGTCGGCGACGGCGATCGCGTCCAGCCCCAGCTCGGCGGCGCGCCGGGCCATCTCCTCGGGGTGGCTGGCCCCGGTGAGGAAGGTGAAGTTCGACAGGGCGGAAAGCTCGGCGCAGCGCATGGCTCGCATGATATTCTCCTTTTGTTCCGCTTTCCAGTGCGCGTAGTGAAACGCGGGTTGCACTGCGGGCATTTGCCCGGCATTAGAGACACGCGCCCGCTTGGCGGAATTGGTAGACGCAGGGGACTTAAACTCCCCAGCCTACAGGCGTGCCGGTTCGAGTCCGGCAGCGGGCACCACCAGCTCGAAACTTGAGCTGTTCTTGAAAATCGCCTGTACTCGCGTCCGCATCACGGACAGGCGCGCGCGGCGTGCGTCCCGCGCCGCGGGCCGAGAGCAAGGGTGATTTCCCCGCAAGCGCGATCCCGGACAAGGTGGTCCTGCGCGGCGAAGTCCTTGACCGCGCTTCACTTCCGGAGATCACCCGCATGAATTTTCCCCTCCGCCGCACGGCCCTCGCGGCCGGGCTGGCGCTGTCGGGCGCGCCCGCGCTCGCCGTGCCGCTTGAAGTCGCCGTCACCAATCATTCCGCCGCCGACGGGCTGTTCCTGACGCCGCTGCTCGCCGTGTTCCACGATGGCGGCTACGCCCCGTTCGAACGCGGCGCCGAGGCGAGCCCGGGGCTCGAGCTGCTGGCCGAGCAGGGCGACCCCTCGGGCCAGCTCGCGGGCGACGCCGCGGGGTTCCAGGCCGCGGTGATCACGGCGCCGGGCGGCTTCGCCGGGGCCCCGGTGCTCGACCCCGGCGAGACCGCGCGGCTGGTGGTCGACGTGGACCCGGCGACCGCGCTCTATTTCTCGTTCCTGTCGATGGTGATCCCGTCCACGGACAGCTTCATCGGCAATGGCGACCCGTTCGCGATCCCGCTCTTCGACGCGGCGGGCGCGTTCCTGTCGCCGGCGCGATTCGAGGTGTACGGCGGCGACGTCTGGGACGCGGGGACCGAGCTCGACCAGCCCGGCGGCGTCGGCGCGGCCTTCTCCACCGCCGGGGGCGAAGCGCCGGACGAGGGCGGGACGGTGCAGCGCGAGTCGAGCCTCGACATCCTGCTCGGGGTGCAGACCGCGGCGGGGACCACGATCGGCTCGGTCCCGGGCCTGGGCGACCTGTTCGTGAGCATCGAGATAACGCAACTCTCCGACGTGCCGGTCCCGGCGGCGCTGCCGCTGGCGGCGGCGGCGCTCGGGGCGCTCGGGCTGGTCGGCGCGCGCCGCCGGGGCTGACGCCGCGGGCGTGTCCAGGCCCGGGATCCGAATCGAAGACCGCGCCGCAAGCATCTGCTGCGGCGCGGTCTTCATGCATTCTCGGCTGAGAAGTCCTGCCCGGTGGAAAACCTTCGACCCGAGGAGGGGAAGGTGGAGGCGACGACCGGAATCGAACCGGTGTACACGGATTTGCAATCCGCTGCGTAACCACTCCGCCACGTCGCCGCCGGTGCAGTGGCGCATTCTCTAGCAGCGTGTCCGGGACGTGTCCAGCGGCCTTCTGACCCGCCGCGCAGGCCCCGGCGCAGCCCCGCGGCGTCCGGGCGCGGCGGGGTGGAACCGGCGCTTAACCTGCGCGGGCATAGGGTGCGGGGCCGGTCGCCGCGAGGGGGCGTTTCCCGCGCCCCGCGCGCGCCCGGCGACCAGCGATCCGCGCCGGCGCGCGCGGGGGACGGAAGAATACGAATGGATCGCGGCGCCGGCCGCGGCGACGGCGCGACCGCGCCGAGGAGGGTGAATGGCCGAGGCCTGGGACATCGTCGTGATCGGGGCAGGGCCCTCGGGCGCGGCGGCGGCGGCGCGGCTGGCCGAGGAGACGCGGGCGAGCATCTGCGTGCTGGAAGCGGGCGAGCCCGCCGACAGCTGGCGCGCGCGCCTGCCCGCCTGGCAGGGCGACGCGGAACACGGGCTGGACTGGGGCCGCAGCGCCCCGCCGCAGGACCTGCTCGGCGGGCGGCGGCCCGCGCTGCCCTCGGGGCGCGGGGTCGGCGGATCCGAGCTGCTCGCCCCGCCGCTGTGGATGCGCGCCGCCCCCGAGGATTTCGACGCCTGGAACCTGCCGGGCTGGGACTGGGGCGCGCTCGGCCCCTCCTGGGCCGAGGTGGAGCGCCGCCTCGCCCCCCGTCCGCCCGCGCGCCCCGAGCCGGTCTCGGCCGCGCTGGCGGGGACCGAGGGCGTGCCGGCGGCGCCGCCCGAGCCCGCCCATACCGGCTTCGGCCTGCTGCCGGGCACCGCGCCGAGGGGCGCGCGGCGCACCACCTGGGACGCGCTCGCCGCGCCGCTCGCCGACAGGGGGCGGATCGAGCTTCTGACCGGCCGCCGGGTCGCGCGGGTGCTGTTCCGCCAGTGGCGCGCGGTGGCGGTGGAGCTGACGGATGGCAGGCGCATCACCGCCCGCGGCGGCGTGATCCTCTGCGCCGGGGCGCTGGAGACGCCGACCATCCTGATGCGCTCCGGCATCGGGCCGTCGGGGCGGATCGGCGCGCTCGGCCTGCCGGTCGCGGTCCATGTCGGGGGGGTGGGCGAGCATCTTTGCGTGCGCCCGCTGATCCGCCTCGTCCATGACGGCGGCGGGCGCGGCGGCGACTGGAAGAACGCCGCGCGCTGGCTGGTCGCCGCGGCGGGCTGGACCGGGGCCGAGAAGGGCGGGCCGCTCGGCCGCTGTCTTTATGAAGCGGGCGGCTTCCTGCGCGCGGGCCACGGCGCGGGGCCGACGGATATCGAGGCGCGGTTGCGCCTCGCGCGCCCGGACTGGCCGGTGAAGGACCGATTCGCCCCGCCGGGCCTGACGCTCGAGGCGCGGATCTGCCGCCCCGTCTCGCGCGGGCGGGTCAGCCTTGCAGGCGCCGATCCGCGGCTTGCGCCCCGGGTCGACCCGGGGCTGCTGTCGCGCGACGCCGACCGGGCGCTGATGCGGGTGGCGCTGCGCCGCCTGCGCGCGATCATCGACCGGGAGGAGTTCGAGGGCCTGGTCGGCCCCGAGGCGGCGCCGGGCCGCAAGGTCGAGGACGAGAGCGCGCTCGACGCCCTGGTGCGCCGCACGGTGATCTCGGGCGGCGAGATGGCCGGGACCTGCGCGATGGGCGCGCGCGAGGAATCGCCGCTCGACCCGCAGATGCGGGTGCGCGGGGTCGACGGGCTCTGGGTCTGCGACACCTCGGCCTTCCCGGCGCTGCCCTCGGCCGGCACCCGCGCGGCGGCGGCCGCGGCGGGCTGGCATGGCGGGGGGATGATCGCCCGCGCGCTGGCCACGGACATCCGCGATGTGGCCTGAGATGAAGCGCGCTGAGAGGATGCGGCCCGGGATGACATGCCCCGAGATGCGGCCTGCGCGGCGCGCGCCCGCGGGCCGCGCCGCCGCCGATCCCGTCGCCGATCCCGCCGCCCCCTGTTCCCAAGCGTCGCATTGCCTGCGCCCGCCGCCTGTGGCAGGAAGCCGACATTCGCCAGACCGTACGCCGGAGCCCCGCCGATGATCGACTACGAAGCCGCCCGCATCGCCATGGTTGACTGCCAGGTCCGCCCGTCCGACGTGACCAGCTTCCCCATCATCCAGGCCATGCTCTCGGTCCCGCGCGAACGCTTCGTGCCCGCCGCGCTGCGCCCGGTCTGCCATGCCGGCGGCGACCTCGCGATCGGCGGCGGCCGCACGCTGCTCGACCCGCGGGTCTTCGCAAAGATGCTCGACGCCGCCGATATCGGCCCGGACGACCTCGTCCTCGATATCGCCTGCGGCCTCGGCTACTCCTCGGCCGTGCTCGCCCGCCTCGCCGCCGCCGTGGTCGCGGTCGAGAGCGACGAGGGCCTGGCGCGCCACGCCGCCCAGACCCTGTCGGACATCGAGGCCGACACCGCGATGGTCGAGAACCGGCCCCTCGCCGAGGGCGCGCCGGAGCAGGCCCCCTACAACGTGATCTTCATCAATGGCGGGCTCGAGACGGTTCCCGCCGCCATCGCCGACCAGCTGCGCGAGGGCGGCCGCATGGTCGCCGTGGACATGTCCGACGGCGTCGGCCGGGTCTGCGTCTGGACCCGCGGCCCCGGCGGGCTGGCCCGCCGCCGCGCCTTCGACGCCACCGCGCCGGTGCTCGACGGGTTCCGGAAGAAGGCCGAGTTCGTCTTCTGATCCGCGCCCGCGCCCCCGCGGCGCAGGACCGATGCAAGGGCCCCCGTCCGCCGCGCGCGGCCGGGGGCCTTTTCATGTCCCCGAGTCATGACCCCAAAGCGGTCCGCGCCCCCGCGGCGCGGCGCCGCCGCGCCTTGCCCGCGCGCGGCGGCATGGCCACATGAACCGGGCGCGGGGCCCGCTTGACCCGGCGAAATCCGCCTTCACGCTTGGCGCGGCCCGCGCCGCTCGGGTAGGGTCGCGCCGGAACGGACAAGAAAACCCAACGAGGGCGACCAGATGAACAAGGCTCAACTCGGGGCGCGCCTGCTCCTCTCCGGCGTCGCGGCGCTGGCGTGCCAGGCCGCCGGGGCCGAAACCCTCGCCGACGCCATGGCCAAGGCGGTCACCAACCACCCCGCCATGGCATCGTCCCGCGCGGCCCTGCGCCAGGCCGATGAAGGCGTGGTCCAGGAACGGGCCGCCGGTCTCGGGACCATCAGCGGCAGCCTCGAGCTCGGCGCCTCCACCGCCGGCGGCGTGAACCAGGGTCGCGGCATGGCCCTCTCGAACCGGCTCAACGGCGCCTCGGCCGAGCTCGGCCTCATCGGCCGGCTGCCGATCTATTCCGGCGGCCAGGTCCGCTACGGCATCGCCGGGGCCGAGCAGGGCGTCGACGCCGCCCGCGCCTCGCTGGGCGAGACCGAGCAGGCGATCCTGCTCGACGCCGTCACCGCCTATGAAGACGTGCGCCGCGACATCTCCTCGGTCCAGCTGGCGCGCAACAACGTGCGCGTGATCAACGAACAGGTCCGCGCCGCGCGCGACCGTTTCGAGGTCGGCGAGGTGACCCGCACCGATGTCAGCCAGGCCGAGGCCCGCCTCGCCGCCGCGCGCTCGAACCTCGCCAACGCGGTCGGCGCGCTGGCCGCGTCGCGCCAGGCTTACCTGGCGGTGGTGGGCGAGCTGCCCGACGGGCTGACCAATCCGCCGCCGATCCCGCCGCTGCCCGAGACGCTGGACGCCGCCATCGCGCTGGCGCTGGCCGAGCACCCGGTGATGATCCGCACCCGCGCCCAGGCCCGGGCGGCGGAATACGCGGTCAAATCCGCCGTCGGCGCCGGGCTGCCCTCGGTCGAGCTCGAGGGCCGCGTCCGCTATTCCAACAGCGGGCTGCTCGGCGGCGGCTCCACCGCGGGCGAGAGCAACTCCGCCTCGGTCACCCTGACCACCACGGTCCCGCTCTGGACCGGCGGCGCGGTGGCCAGCGGCGTGCGCGAGGCGCAGGCCGCCCTCGCCGCCAGCACCGCGAACATCCACGCGGCCGCCCGGTCGATCCGCCAGCAGACCGCGCTCAGCTGGGCGCAGCTCGATGTCGCGCGCGCCTCGATCCGGGCCGCCAACCAGCAGATCCGCGCCGCGCAGATCGCCTTCGACGGCGTGCGCGAGGAAGCGACCCTCGGGGCGCGCACCACGCTCGACGTGCTCGACGCCGAGGCGGAGCTGCTCTCGGCCCGCGTCGATCTCGTGCGCTCGCGCCGGGATGAATACGTGGCCGCCTACACGCTGCTCTCGGCCATCGGCAAGCTGACGGTGCGGCACCTCGGCCTCAACGTCCCGGGCTTCGACCCCGAATCCTACATGGCGGGCGTGGATGAGAACCCGTATGAATGGGCGCAGGACGCCAGCGCCGAGCCGGAAGGCGAGTGGTCGCTGTTCGACATGCGTCCCTGAGGCCCACCCCTCCCCCCGCGTCCCAGCGTAAGGCGGCGCGCATGGTTCCCCCCCGGGGCGGCGCCGCGAAGGAGACCGAGACCATGACCCAGACCGGCGGCGATCGCCCGAATGACGAGACGGACATCCTCTCCGCGATCCGGCGGATCGTGAACGAGGAGAACGGCGGCGAACCCACCGCGCAGCCGGCCGCGCCCGCGTCCCGGGGCGGGGCCGCCGAGCCGCGCCCCGCGCTGGTGCTGACCCCGACCATGCGGGTCAATTCCTCGGATATCGACAGCGACGACCCCGCGCCGCTGGTGCTGACCCGGCGCGTCGACACGGCGCGCGAGACGCCGGCCGCGCCCGACCCCGACCAGGCCCGCGACCTGCGCGCCGCCTTCGGGCGGGAGCCGGAGCCGGAGGAGGCGCCCGCGCCGACCCTGCGCCTGCGCCCGTCGGACCGGGTGGACGAGGAGGCGCCCGCCGCCGCGCCCGAGCCGATGGCGGAGCAGGAGGCGATCCCCGAAACCGCGCCCGAGCCCGCCTGGGCGCCGGAGCCGAACCAGGCCTTCACCCCGCCCCCCGCGCCCGAAAGGCTGGCCGAGCCGCAGCCGGAGCCGGAGCCCGAGTTCTCCATCGCCGCCGAGCCCGCGGCCCCGGCGGGGCTTGGCGATCTCGCCACCATGTCGCGCGAGGAGCTGGAGACCATCGTCACCGAGCAGCTGCGCCGCGACCTGAGCGGCGAGCTCGGGGCCCGCATCTCGGCCAATATCCGCGCGCTGGTGCAGCGCGAGGTCGAGCGCGCGGTGCAGGAGGCGATGGCCGGGCGCTGAGCCCGCCTTCCGCCGGGCCCCTTCCACCGGGCGCGAAGAAAGAGGGGCGCCTCCCGGCCGGGAGGCGCCCCTTCTGCGTCCATCGCCCCCCGCGCCGCGGATCAGGCGGCCAGGAATTCCACCAGCTCGGTGCGCCGGGGCCCGTAGCCGTTGAAGGCGGTCACCGTGGCGCCGCCATAGGCGCCGAGGCCCTGGAACACCACGAAATCCCCCTCGCGGATCGCCGCGGGCAGCAGCGGCTCGCCCGGCAGCCGGTCGACCGAGTCGCAGGTCGGGCCGAACACCACCCGGCCGCGGCGCGCTCCGCGGCGCGGCTCGCCATTGCCGTCGAAGACCTCGGCGCGGGTGGCCGAGCCGAGCACCGGCGCCTCGGCCAGCCCGCCATAGACGCCGTCATTGAGGAACACCGCCCCGTCCTCGCGCACCAGCTTCACGCGGGTGACGAGGGCCATGCAGTCGCCGACCATCGCGCGGCCCGGCTCGCAGACCAGCGCGGGGCGGGCGTCGCCGAAGGTCCGCTGCGCCGCCTCGTCGATCGCGGCGAAGAAGGTCTCGAGCGGCGCCGGGGCCGCCTGGCGGTGCGCCGGGAAGCCGCCGCCGACATTGAGGCGGGCGATCGTCACGCCCGCGGCGGCGGCGATCCGGCCCGCGGCCTCGATATAGCGCACGAAGGCGTCGGGGGACTCGCACTGCGTGCCCGGATGGAAGGAGAGCGACGGGACGTAGCCGCGCCGCGCGGCTTCGGCCAGCAGCTCGGCGGCCTTGTCTTCCGAGGCGCCGAACTTGGCGCCGAAATCATAGACCCCGCCCTTCACCGGCAGGCGGAAGCGGATCGACAGCTCGACCCCGCCCTCCACCGCGTCGGGGGCCACGGTCTCGGCGATCTTCGCCAGCTCCGCCGCGCTGTCGACGGCATAGGCGCGGACCCCGTGCGCGACGGCGAAGGCCAGCTCGGCGCGCGACTTGATCGGGTTGTGATAGTGCAGAGCCGCCTCGGGGCAGAGGCGGCGGATCATCTCGATCTCGGCCGGGGAGGCGACGTCGAAGCCGCGCAGGCCCGCGCCGATCAGCGCCAGCAGCACCTGCGGCGCGGGGTTCGATTTCACAGCGTAGGTCACCAGCCCCGGGAAGCCGTCCAGGAACCGTTCCGCCGTCGCCGTCGCCGCGGACGGGGCGTAGAGGAACGCGGGCTCGTCGGGGGTTTCAGCGGCGATGAAGGCCTGGGGGCAGGTCCAGACGGGGGCGGTGATGGACATGGCGCGTCGAGGGCTCCGATCCTGGGGGTGCAAGGGGGATGCGCGCGCCCGGGGTTCGGGGCGGCGTCTCGGGGATGATCAACTCTCGGGGTCGTCGGGAGGGAAGGGGCGGGGCGCGGACGCCCCGTGGCGCTGGGGAGTATATGAAGGCGATACCGTTCGAATGAAAGTGGCGGACTGATGCGTTGATATGACAATATGCCCAAAGCATCGTCTTTTTGTCAGATCGGAGCCGGGGCCCATGGCCGTCACCCTTGATGATACCGACCGCGCGCTGCTCGCCGCGCTGGCGCGCAACGCCCGGATGCCGGCGACCGAGCTGGCCCGCAAGCTCGGCGTCGCGCGCACCACGGTGCAGGCGCGAATCGACCGGCTGGAGACGGCGGGCGTGATCCGGGGCTACACCGTGAAGACCGCGATCGGCCCGGGCGCGATGATCCGCGCCTACGTGCTGATCCAGGTGGAGCCGCGCCGCACCGCCGCCGTCGCCGCCGCGCTGCAACGGATCGCGGAGCTCGAGAGCCTGCACACCACCTCCGGCCGCTTCGACCTCGCCGCGCAGATCGGCGCGCCGGACACGCAGCTTCTCGACGATGCGCTCGACCGCATCGGGCTGATCGAGGGCGTCGTGGGGATGGAGACGCTGGTTCAGCTCGCCACCAAGGTCGACCGGCGCTGGTGAGCGCGCGGCGCGAAGAGGGCGGAGCCGGGGGCGCGGATCCAGGTCGCCCCGAGCGGGCGCGGCGCGGCGCCCGAGCCGAGCTTGAACCGCGCGAGGTCGGGGTGCGTTTCGGTGTCCACCGGCCCGAGGTCGAGCGTGGTGCAGCCCTGGTCCGCCAGCCACTCCGCCGCGCGCCAGAGCAGCAGGTTATGGGCGTTGCGCGCCCGCCCCTCCGGCCCCGACCAGCCGAGGAACCAGGTGGCGCCCGGCGCGTGCAGCAGGAACAGCATGTGGGCGACGGGCGCGCCCCTGTGCAGCGCCTCGAACAGCATCGCGCCGCCCGGGTTGGCGCTGGCGAAAGCGGCGGCGAAGCGGGGCGGCAAGCCCTTGTAGCCGCGGGCGCGGCGCTGCAGCGCCTCCTCGATCAGCGCCGGGTGGGCGGGGTCCGGGGGCAGGGCGCGGCGGCGGATCTTCAGCGGCTCGGCCTCGGCCTTGCGCAGCCGGTTGCGCCATTTCTGCGCGGCGGCGGCGCGGCGGAGGAGCTCAGGCCGCGCCAGGTCCAGCTCCGCCAGGTGCAGCGGCGTGCGCACGGGGGCGAATCCCGCGGCCCCGAGCTCCTGCGCCGTGTCGGGCGTCGCGATCAGCGCCCGGAGCGGCCCGAAGGGCAGGGCGCGGTGCAGCGCCGCCATCTCCTCGGCGGCGATGTCCGCGCGGGAGGTCAGCGCCGCGCCCCCCAGCCGCCCCAGGGGCCGCTGGAGGGTCAGCGCCCGCGCGCCCGAGGGGAACAGGGCCACGCGCGCCTCGCGCCCCAGCGCGGCGAGGGCGGCGGCATAGGC
This sequence comes from Rhodovulum sp. DZ06, assembly GCF_050586345.1. Taxonomy (NCBI): domain Bacteria; kingdom Pseudomonadati; phylum Pseudomonadota; class Alphaproteobacteria; order Rhodobacterales; family Paracoccaceae; genus Rhodovulum; species Rhodovulum sp. DZ06. The sequence goes on along the minus strand of NZ_JBOCEF010000031.1, from coordinate 9,444 downwards.
CGGGTGCTGCTGCAGCGCCGCCCCGCCCGGGGCCGCGGCGCCGGGACGCCAGGTGATTTTCATGAGCGCCAGCAGACCCGCCCCGGGTTAACCTCGCGCTAACCGCGGGCGGCGGAGCATGGCGCCATGAAACCCGTCCTCGGCCACCTGATCCCCGCCCCGCGCGTCACGCCCGCCGCCGCGGGGCTGCTCGCGCTCTGGCTCTGCACCCCCTTCGCGCTGCTCGCGGCGCTGGAATTCGCCCTTCGCGCCCTGTTCTGACCCCTCGCGGCCCCTCGCCCCCTTTCCCCGGACCGCGCAGAGGGGTAAACCCCGCGGCAGAACAGGAATGCATGGGATGCGGGACGAACCATGAGCATGGACAAGAGCTTCGACCTCGCCTCGGAGCGGGACATCTACCAGCGCTGGGAATCCGAGGGCCGTTTCAAGGCCGGCGCCGGCGCGAAACCGGGCGCCGAGAGCTTCTGCATCGTGATCCCGCCGCCCAATGTCACGGGCTCCCTGCACATGGGCCACGCGCTCAACAACACGCTCCAGGACATCCTGGTGCGCTGGAAACGGATGCAGGGCTTCGACACCCTCTGGCAGCCGGGGCAGGACCATGCGGGCATCGCCACCCAGATGGTGGTCGAGCGCAAGCTGGCCGCCGAGGGCCAGCCGTCCCGCCGCGAGATGGGCCGCGACGCCTTCACCGCCAAGGTGTGGGAGTGGAAGCAGGAATCCGGCGACACGATCATGAACCAGCTGAAGCGCCTCGGCGCCTCCTGCGACTGGTCGCGCAACGCCTTCACCATGTCCGGCGCCCCGGGCGCGCCCAAGGGCGAGGGCGGCAATTTCCACGACGCCGTTTTGAAAGTGTTCGTGGGGCTTTACAAGGACGGGCTCATCTACCGTGACAAGCGGCTGGTGAACTGGGATCCGCATTTCGAGACGGCGATCTCCGATCTCGAGGTCGAGCAGGTCGAGCAGAACGGCAACCTCTGGCGCTTCCGCTACACCCTAGCCGACGGGGTCACCTACAAGCACCCGATCGTCACCGAGGGCGAGGGCGAGGAGGCCGTCACCCGCAACTGGACCGAGGAAGACGGCGCCCCGACCGCGTGGGAGGAGCGCGACTACCTCGTCGTCGCCACCACCCGCCCCGAGACGATGCTGGGCGATACCGGCGTCGCGGTGAACCCCGAGGATCCGCGCTACAAGGACCTCGTGGGCAAGGACGTCGTGCTGCCGCTGGTCGGCCGCCGCATCCCCATCGTGGCGGACGACTACGCCGACCCGACCAAGGGCACCGGCGCGGTGAAGATCACGCCCGCCCATGATTTCAACGACTTCGAGGTCGGCAAGCGCACGGGCCTGCGCGTCATCAACGTGATGGACAGCAAGGCGCACATGTTGCTCGGCTCGAATGTCGACTTCCTCGAGGGCTGCGATCCGACCCCCGACGCGATGGCGCTGCACGGCATGGACCGTCACGCCGCCCGCAAGCAGGTGATCGCGCTGGCCGAGGAGCAGGGCTGGCTCGACGGCATCGACGCCGAGAAGCACATGGTTCCGCATGGCGACCGCTCGAAGGTCGTGATCGAGCCCTGGCTGACCGACCAGTGGTTCGTCGACGCCAAGACGCTGGCGCAGCCGGCGCTCGAGGCCGTGCGCTCGGGCGAGACCGTCTTCGCGCCGAAGAACTGGGAGAAGACCTACTTCCAGTGGCTTGAAAACATCGAGCCCTGGTGCGTGTCGCGCCAGCTGTGGTGGGGTCACCAGATCCCGGTCTGGTATGCGCCCGACGGCACCCCGTTCTGCGAGGCCTCCGAGGAAGAGGCGCTGGCCGCCGCCGAGGCGCATTTCGGCGAGAAGGTCGAGCTGACCCGCGACCCCGACGTGCTCGACACCTGGTTCTCCTCCGGCCTCTGGCCCTTCGGCACCCTGGGCTGGCCCGAGAAGACCTCGGAGCTGGAGCGGTTCTACCAGACCGACGTGCTGATCACCGGCTTCGACATCATCTTCTTCTGGGTCGCCCGGATGATGATGATGGGCATGCACTTCATGAAGGACGACGCGGGCAAGCCGATCCCGCCCTTCCACACGGTCTATGTCCACGCCCTCGTCCGCGACGAGAAGGGCAAGAAGATGTCGAAGTCCGTGGGCAACGTCATCGACCCGCTGGACCTGATCGACGAATACGGCGCGGATGCCGTGCGCTTCACGCTGACCTCGATGGCCGCCATGGGGCGGGACATCAAGCTGGCCGTGAGCCGCGTCGCGGGCTACCGCAACTTCGTCACCAAGATCTGGAACGCCGCCCGCTTCGCGGAGATGAACGAAGCCAAGCCGGTTCCGGGCTTCGACCCCGCCTCGGTGAAGCTGCCGCTCAACCGCTGGATCGTGGGCGAAACCGCCCGCGCCCGCGTCGCGCTGGACGAGGCGCTGACCGCGTATCGCTATAACGACGCCGCCAACGGGCTTTACGCCCATGTCTGGGGCGTGGTCTGCGACTGGTACGTGGAATTCGCCAAGCCGCTACTGATGGGCGAGGACGAGGCGGCCAAGGCCGAGACCCGGGCCACGCTTGCATGGGCCATCGACCAGTGCCTGGTGCTGCTGCACCCGATCATGCCCTTCGTGACCGAGGCGCTCTGGGACCAGATCGCCGAGCGCGACGCGCCGCTGATCCACACCGCCTGGCCGACCTATGGGGCGGAACTGGCGGATGCGGAGGCCGACGCCGCCACCGCCTGGACCATCAAGCTGATCGAGGAGATCCGCTCGGTCCGCGCCGAGATGAACGTGCCCGCGGGGGCCAAGCTGCCGCTGGTCGCGGTCGAGGCGGATGCGGCCGCCGAGGCGCGCCTCGCGCAGGACCTGCCGCTGATCCAGCGCCTGGCGCGGGTCGAGGAGATCCAGCGCGCGGACGCCGCGCCCAGGGGCTCGGCCGCGCTGTCGGTGGCGGGGGCCACGCTGTGCCTGCCGCTGGCCGGGGTCATCGACGGGGCGGCCGAGAAGGCGCGCCTCGACAAGGCCGTGGCCAAGCTGAAGAAGGAGATCGGCGGGCTGAAGGGCAAGCTCTCGAACGAGAAGTTCCTCGCCAAGGCCCCGGAAGAGGTGGTGGAGGAGAACCGCGAGCGTCTCGCCGCCGCCGAGGCCGAGTGCGCCAAGCTCGAAGCCGCCGCGGCCCGGGCGGCCGAGCTGGTCTGACCCCGCGATCCTTGAAGCGTGAAGGGCCGCCCCCGACCGGGGCGGCCCTTTTCATTTGCCCTCGGCGTGATGGCGCAGGGAGCGGATGAAGCCGTCGATCTCCCGCGCCAGGTCCGACACCCCGAAGCCGTCCACCCCGGGCAGCGCGCCGGGGGCGAGGGCGGCGAGGGCGTGGCGCCGCGCCGCCTCCTCGGCCTCCAAGAGCGGCAGCCGGGCGGCGGCGACCAACAGCTCCACCCGCGCCTGCACCGCGCGCATCCCCGCGAAAGCGTCGATCATGGGGGCGAGGAGCGCGGGGTCGTCGCGCCAGGATGTTCCGGCGAACAGCTCCTGGACCACGCGCTGCCCGGCGCCGCCGCACCCGTAAGCGGCGCAGCCGGAAAACCCCTCATGCTCAAGGCGTTCGTGAATGGAGCAAAGGTGGCGTGAGAGGTTGGGGCAGGGCGTTCCCGCTGGCTTGTCGAAGCCGAAGCGTTCGCCCTTGTCGAAGGCCAGCGCCACGCAGCACAGCGCCGCGCAGGCGCTGCAATCGGGGACCAGCGAAGCGGCGGCGTCCCATGCCGCCTCCGGTCCCGCCGCCGATGCGCCGCTCGTCATCCTCGCCCCTTTCGAAAACCCTCTCCGGTCCCGTCTAGCGCGGCGCGGCCGGGCGCGAAAGGGCCGGACGCAAGGGGCCCGAGGCGAGGGCTCGCATCAGCGCCCCGCCTCCTGCCGCCACAGCGCGGGCAGCGCCAGCGCGAAGCCCGCCAGCGACAGGCCGAGCCGCAGGTGGTTGAGCCAGGTCCAGCGCGCGAGGAACGCGGCGACGTCCACCGGCGGCGCGGCGGGGTCCCAGAGGGCCATCTCCCGGTTCATCGGCACGTTGCCCAGCGCCGTCACCGCGAAGGCCCCGAGGTAAAGCGCCAGCGCCGCCGCCAGCCAGGGCCGGGCCGCGCGGCCGCCCGCCGCCACGGCCAGCGCCCCGAGGGGGATCGCGCCGAAGAAGGCGGCGCCGAACCAGGCGTTGCGGACCGCCTCGTTGATCGCCTGCATCGCCTCGACATAGACCGCCGCCGGCACGCGGGCGAGGCCGTTGGCGCCCGAGAAGCTCCAGGCGAAGAAGAACCCGGCCATCAGGCCCAGCGACAGGATGAAGGGAAAGACGAGGGCGCGGCGAAGGGCGGGCGTCATGGGAAAAAACTCCGGGCATGAAAAAAGGAAGCGGGTCGAACCCGCTTCCTTCTACACGTCCCGGCGCGGCGCGCCCGTCGCGATTTCGTCTCAGCCCGCGGCGGCGTCCTTGGCGGCCTTGGCGGCCGCCTTGCCCTTCGCCATCGCCGCGCCCAGCGCCGGGCGGGCGCGCACGCGGTCGAAATAGTCCTTCGCCTTGCCCGCCGGGATCTCGTACTTGCAGCCGTACTCCATCCAGTTCGCCAGGTGCCCGGCGATGATGTCCGGGACGGTGAAGGTCGCTCCCATCAGGTACGGGCCCTCGCCCAGCAGCTTCTCAAGCGCCGCCACCGCGCGCATCGCCTGCGCCTCGCACTGGGGCAGGATCGCGGGGATGCGCTGGTCCTCGGGCAGCACCATGCGGTTCTTGAAATCGGTCCAGAGCGCGCCCTCGATGTCGTCGAGCAGGAAGAACGTCGCCCGATCCTGCGCCGCGCGCTCGGGGCTGCCGGCGGGGAAGGTCAGCGCGCCGTGCTTGTCGGCGAGGTAGTGCAGGATCGCGCTGCTGTCGGCGACCGAGACGTCGCCGTCGCCCAGCGCCGGGTTCTTGCCCAGCGGGTTGTGGCGGTAGATCTCCTCCGAATGCGGACCGCAGGGGATGATCTCGTAATCCTGCCCGAGCTCCTCGAGCATCCACAGCACGCGGGCGGTGCGGTTCAGCGGGCTTCCGTAGACTTTGTACATGGGGGCCTCCCGGGGGGGCGCGCCCGCTGCGGGGCGCTTGTCGGTTCGAAAAGGGAACGCGCCTAGCATGGGGGGCGCCGGGGGCGCGGTCAAGCGCCCCGCGCCCGCTGCGCGCGCTTGCATCGCGGCGCGGCTTGGGCCACCTGTGAACAGGCCCGCCCCGGACCGCCGTCCGCGGCGCGGCCCTGCATTGGCGCATACGGGTTTTCCAGGACGGAGCGGTTGAACATGACCATGAGCGTGGGCGAACAGGTGCGGTGGTGGAGCGTGGGCTTCGCCGTGTTCATCGCCTTCCTGTGGGTGTTCTCCAACGTGCTGACCCCGTTCCTGGCCGGGGCGGCGATGGCCTATTTCCTCGACCCGCTGGCCGACCGGCTGGAGGCGAAGGGGCTGAGCCGCGCGCTCGCCACCGTCATCATCTCCACCGTCGCCTTCGGCGGCGTCTCGGCGCTGCTGATCATGATCGTGCCCGAGGCCTTCGCCCAGCTGCGCGACCTGATCGAGGCGCTGCCGGGCTATGCGCAGGCGGTGCGGGAATTCGTGTTCGAGCGGTATCCGCACCTGTTCGAGGAGGGCAGCGCCTTCGACACCGCCGCCCAGGCGATCAAGGAGAACATCTCGCAGTGGTCCTCGACCCTGCTGGAGCGGGCGTGGTCGAGCGGCCTCGCGATCATCGACTTCCTGTCGCTGCTGGTGATCACGCCGGTGGTGGCGTTCTACCTGCTGCTGGACTGGGACCACCTGGTCGCGCGGGTGGACCAGTGGGCGCCGCGCGACCACCTGCCTGTGGTGCGCAAGCTGGCGCGGGACATCGACAGCGTGCTGGCGGGCTTCGTGCGCGGACAGCTGTCGGTCTGCGCCATCCTCGGGCTGTTCTACGCCGCGGCGCTGATGCTGATCGGGCTGGATTTCGGGCTGCTGGTCGGCCTTTTCGCGGGCTTGCTGTCCTTCATCCCCTTCGTCGGCGCGCTGATGGGCGGGGCCGCCTCGATCGGCCTCGCCATCGCGCAGTTCTGGGGCGAATGGGGGATGATCGCCGCGGTGGCGGTGGTCTTCGGCATCGGCCAGGTGGCGGAGGGCAATTACCTGACGCCCAAACTGGTGGGCGGATCCGTGGGCCTGCACCCGGTGGCGCTGATGTTCGCGCTCTCGGCCTTCGGGGCGCTGCTGGGCTTCACCGGCCTGCTGATCGCCGTCCCGGCCGCGGCCTGCATCGGCGTGCTGGGGCGCTTCGCGCTGGATCAGTACACCTCCGGGCGGCTCTATCGCGGGTATTCCGCGCCCGAGGACGACGCGGATGGCGGCCCGGTCGACCGCGACGCGCCGCCGCCGCCCTCGGACCGCAGGTTCGGCGCATGAGGGGCGCGTCCCAGATCCCCATCCCGCTCCATCTCGGGGCCGCGCGCGGGCGCGACAGCTTCCAGGTGTCTTCGTGCAACGAGGACGCGCTGGAGGTCGTCGACAACTGGCGCGAATGGCCCCGGCTGCGCATGGCGCTGAGCGGCCCGCCCGGGTCGGGCAAGTCGCATCTGCTGGAGATCTGGGCCTCCGAGACCGGGGCGGCGCGGCTGCGCGGGCGCGACCTCGCGGCCGCCGACCTTCCGGCGCTCGCCTCCATCGGCGCGGTGGCGGTGGACGACGCCGACGCGGTCGTGGCCGAGGGGCCGGAGGCTGAAACGGCCCTCTTCCACCTCTACAACCTGATGGAGCAGGAGGGCGGCGCGCTGCTTCTGGCCGCGCGCGAGGCGCCGGCGCGCTGGGGCGCCAGGCTGCCCGACCTCGCCTCGCGCCTCGCCGCCATGCCGCTCGCGCGGCTCGAGCGCCCGGACGAGGCGCTGATCCGCTGGGCCTCGCTCAAGCTCTTCGCCGACCGGCAATTGTCGGCGCCCCCCGCCGCGGTGCTGGCGCTGGCCGAACTCGCCGGCGCCGACCTCGCGGCGCTGGAACGCGCGGTGGCCCGCATCGACGCCGCCGCCCTCGCCTCGCGCCGCAAGGTCTCGGCCGCGCTGGTGCGCGAGGTTTTGTCCGACCCGGCCGCCGAGCGCGACGAAACCGTCACAGGAATGAAGTAACACCCCGCCATGCGAGCAGATTTCCTCCACCACGCCTGCGGTCCCGCCTCCGCCCACCCGGCCCCCGAATTCGACCATTCGGGGCCCGAGCGCTTCTTCAACCGCGAGCTGTCCTGGCTCGCCTTCAACTGGCGCGTCCTGGAAGAGGCGACGAACCGCGACCACCCGCTGCTGGAGCGGCTGCGGTTCCTGTCGATCTCGGGCTCGAACCTCGACGAGTTCTACACCGTGCGCGTCGCGGGCCTGCGCGGCCTGCGCCGGGCGGGGGTGGAGACGGCCTCCGCCGACGGCATGACGCCGGCGCAGCAGCTCGAGAAGATCGACGAGGACGCCCGCGCCCTGATGGCCAGCCAGCAGGAGGCCTGGCGGTCCCTGAGGGGCGAGATGGCCGAGGAGCGGATCCAGGTCATCGACCGCAAGGACCTGACCCAGGCCGACATCGCGCGGCTGGAGCGCTACTTCCTCGACCAGGTGTTCCCGGTGCTGACGCCGCTGGCCATCGACCCGGCGCACCCGTTCCCCTTCATCCCCAACATGGGCTTCGCCCTGGCGCTGCAGCTGCGCCGGGAGATGGATGACGAACCGCTCGAGGCGCTGCTGCCGGTGCCCGCGCAGGTGAAACGCTTCGTGCAGGTGGAAGGGGGCCGCCCCGACGTGCTGCGCTTCCTGCCGCTCGAGGAGCTGCTGCAGGTGTTCCTCTCGGCCCTGTTCCCCGGCTACCGCATGGTCGGCCACGCCGCCTTCCGGGTGCTGCGCGACAGCGATCTGGAGGTCGAGGAAGAGGCCGAGGACCTGGTGCGGGAATTCGAGATCGCCCTGAAGCGCCGCCGCCGCGGCGAGGTGATCCGCCTGACCATCGCCGCGGGCGCGCCGCGGGACCTCAAGGAAATGATCGCGGACGAGCTGCACGTGCAGCGCGACGAGGTGATCGAGGTCGACGGCCTCGTCGGCATCAAGGACCTGTCGGAGCTGGTGATCAAGGACCGCCCCGAATTCCTGTTCACCCCCTACACCCCGCGGATGCCCGAGCGGGTGAAGGACCATGGCGGCGACATCTTCAGCGCGATCCGCCAGAAGGACATGCTGCTGCACCACCCCTACGAGAGCTTTTCCATCGTGGTGAAGTTCCTCGAACAGGCGGCGCGGGACCCGGACGTGGTGGCGATCAAGCAGACGCTCTATCGCACCTCCTCCAACTCTCCCATCGTCTCGGCGCTGTGCGAGGCGGCCGAGGACGGCAAGTCGGTCACCGCCCTCGTGGAGCTCAAGGCCCGCTTCGACGAGGCCGCCAATATCCGCCAGTCCCGGATGCTGGAGCGCGCGGGCGCGCAGGTCGTCTACGGCTTCATCGACTGGAAGGTGCACGCCAAGTGCTCGATGGTCGTGCGGCGCGAGGGGGGCGAGCTGGTGACCTACACCCATTGGGGCACCGGCAACTACCATCCCATCACGGCCAACATCTACACCGACCTGTCGCTGTTCACCTGCGACCCGGATCTTGGCCGCGACGCCGCGCGGCTCTTCAACTTCACCACCGGCTATGCCGAGCCGATGGGGCTCGAGGCCCTGCGGATGTCGCCGAAGACGCTGAAATCCACGCTGCTCGAAGGGCTCGAGCGCGAGGCCGCCCATGCCGCCGCGGGCCGCCCGGCGCGGGTCTGGGTCAAGGTCAACTCGCTGATCGAGCCGGTGGTGGTCGACGCGCTCTACAAGGCGTCGCAGGCCGGGGTGAAGATCGACCTGTGCGTGCGCGGCATCTGCGGCGTGCGCCCCGGGGTGCCGGGCCTGTCCGAGAACATCCGGGTGAAATCCATCGTCGGGCGGTTCCTTGAGCATTCGCGCATCGTCTGCTTCGGCAATGGCGGCGAGCTGCCGGGCCCGAAGGCCGAGGTCTGGATCTCCTCCGCCGACTGGATGGGGCGGAACCTCAACCGGCGGGTCGAGACGCTGGTCCCGGTGCGCAACGACACGGTCAAGCGGCAGATCCTGGGCCAGGTGATGGCGGCCAATTTCCGCGACGAGGCGCAGAGCTGGGTGCTCCAGCCCGACGGCGTCTGGATCCGCGCGGAGGTCCCGCAGGACGAGGAGTCGTTCAGCGCCCATGCCTTCTTCATGAAGCACCCGTCGCTGTCGGGCCGCGGCCGCGCCGGGATCGAGGACGCCCCCGAGCTGGTCAAGCCGGAGGCCGAGCGCGAGGCCTGAGGGCAGGGGGGGGGGGGGGGGGGGGGGGGGAGGAAACAACTAACCCAGGACGAAAAAAAAAAGAAAAAAAAACCAAACACCCAAC
>NZ_JBOCEF010000030.1:0-57276 GCF_050586345.1 Rhodovulum sp. DZ06 | reverse complement strand
CCCCCCCCCCCCCCCCCCCCCCCCCCCCCCCCCCCCCCCCCCCCCCCCCCCCCCCCCCCCCCCCCCCCCCCCGCCGCACGCGCCCACGCAAACAAAAAGGGCGCAGCTTCCGCCACGCCCTTCTCATAACTCCCGAAACCCGCCTCAGCAGACTTCGAACAGCCCCGCCGCGCCCATGCCGCCGCCGACGCACATGGTGCAGACGACGTACTTGGCGCCGCGGCGCTTGCCCTCGATCAGGGCGTGGCCGACCATGCGGGCGCCGGACATGCCGTAGGGGTGGCCCACGGAAATGGCGCCGCCGTTGACGTTCAGCAGCTCGTCGGGGATGCCGAGCTTGTCGCGGCAATAGAGGACCTGCACCGCGAAGGCCTCGTTCAGCTCCCACAGGCCGATGTCGTCCATCTTCAGGCCGTTCTTCTCCAGCAGCTTCGGGACCGCGAAGACCGGGCCGATGCCCATCTCGTCGGGGTTGCAGCCGGCCACGGCGATGCCGCGATAGATGCCGAGCGGGGTCAGCCCCTCCTTCTCGGCCAGCGAACGCTCCATCAGCACCGAGGCGGAGGCGCCGTCGGAGAGCTGCGAGGCGTTGCCCGCGGTGATGCAGGCGCCTTCCTTGACCTGCTGGCCGTTCTTGAAGACCGGGTTCAGGGACTGCAGGTTCTCGAGCACGGTGGAGGGACGGTTGCCCTCGTCCTTCTCCAGCGTCACGTCCTTCTTCGAGATCTCCTTGGTCTCGCGGTCCTGCACCAGCATGGTGGAGGCCAGCGGCACGATCTCGTCGTCGAACTTGCCCGCCTGCTGCGCCGCGGCGGTGCGCTGCTGGGAGCGCAGGGCGTACTCGTCCTGCGCCTCGCGCGACACGCCGTAGCGGGCGCCGACGATCTCGGCCGTCTCCAGCATCGACATGTAGATCTGGGGCATGTTGGCGACCAGCCAGGGATCCCCGGCGCGGTCCATGCGCATCTTGTCGTTCTGCACGAGCGAGATGCTCTCGACCCCGCCGCCGACGGTGACGTCCATGCCGTCATCGATGATCTGCTTGGCGGCGGTGGCGATGGCCATCATGCCGGACGCGCACTGGCGGTCGAGCGACATGCCCGCGACGGACATGGGCAGCCCGGCGCGCATGGCGGCCTGGCGGCCGATATTGCCGCCGGTCGAGCCCTGCTGCAGCGCCGCGCCGATGATGCAGTCCTCGATCCGCGCCGGGTCGAGGCCGGAGCGCTTGACCGCGTTCTCCACCGCGTGTCCGATCAGGGTCTGGGCGTTGGTGTCGTTGAACGCGCCGCGATAGGCCTTGCCGATGGGCGTGCGCGCGGTGCTGACGATGACGGCTTCCCGCATGGGGCTCTCCTCCCGGTCGATCCCGGGACGTCGCCCGGGTTTCTTGATTGCGGGGCGGAGCGTAGCCCGCAGAACGCGGTTCTGCAATGCGAAATCAGGACGGTCGAAAAGCGACTCGCCTTCCGTGGGGACAGCTTTGTTTTAAGTGCTGCGCCGCGGTATGGTCACCGCATTGTTATCCTTCTCGGAGCCCCCCGGCATGTCCATTAAACGCTCGCTCGCCGCCGCCGCGCTTGTTCTTTCCGTCGCCGCCGGCTCGGCCCAGGCCGCGCCCACCGTCTTCAACTTCGAGCAGGCCTGGAACGGCGGCCTGCTCAGCGGCTCCTTCACCGCCGAGGATCTCAACCTCGACGGCGCCGTGGCCAGCTTCGACGGCGAGGTCAGCGCCTTCTCCGCCACGCTGACCGGCGCCTCGGTCGCCCCGGACCTGACCTTCGACCTCGCGGGCCTCTGGGGGCTGGTCTACCTGGTCGGCACCGGCGTGATCGGCGACGATCCCTTCGTGGGCGCCGAGGGGCTGGGCGTCGAAGACACCACCTTCTCCTATGATCTCGGGGTCGGCATCGGCCCGCTCGGCGCGCCCTGCGACGGCATCCTGCTGTGCGGCGAGATCTTCGACCTGGGCGACAACAGCACGGTCGAGACCACGATCGGCCAGCTGCTGGTGACCAACGACACGTCCGAGCCCTATTACGGCGCCGAGGTGCCGCTGCCCGCGGGCGGCGTTCTGCTGCTGGGCGGCCTCGCCGCGCTGGGCCTGCGCGCCCGCCGCGGCTGAGGGCTCCAGCGGGTATGCAAAAAGGGGCGGCCCGGCGACGGGCCGCCCCTTTCCCTTGCGCGCCCTCTCAGGAACTCGCCTGCAGCTTCTCCGGCGCGGCCTCGAGAACCGGCGCCGCGATCTCCCGGCAGTCCTCGGCGAAGCGCAGGGGGGCGTCGGTCTTGTCCTGAAGCTCGTCCCGGGTGATCCCCGGCGCGATCTCCCGCACCAGGAAGCCGCCGTCGATGTCGATGACGGCGAGGTCGGTGAAGATGCGGCTGACCACCCCGGCCCCGGTCAGCGGATAGGAGCAGGTCTCCATCAGCCGCTTCTCGCCGTTCTTGCCGACATGGGTCAGCACCGCCCAGATCCGCCGCGCGCCCGCGGCCAGGTCCATCGCGCCGCCGATGGCGGGCAGAAGATCGGCCGAGGACCGGGCCCAGTTGGCGATGTCGCCATTGGGCGCAAGCTGGTAGGCGCCGAGGACGCACAGGTCCAGGTGCCGCCCGCGCACGATCCCGAAGGACAGCGCGTGGTCGAAGATCGAGGCGCCGGGCAGCATCGTCACCGGGCGCTTGCCGGCGTTGATCAGGTTGGGGTCCACGTCCTCCGCCGCCGGCGAGGGGCCCATGCCGAGGATGCCGTTCTCGGAGTGGAACACGATCTCCCGCCCCGCGGGGATCGCGTTGGCGCAGAGCTCGGGCATGCCGATGCCGAGATTGACGTGCCAGCCGTTCTGGATGTCCTGGGCGGCGCGCCAGCCGACCTGTTCGCGGGTCAGGGTCATGCGGCGTTCTCCTTGCGCGGGGCGGGGGGGCGCGGGGCCGAGGTCAGGGTCAGGGCGTCGACGAAGATGCCGGGGGTCACGACATGCTCGGGATGCATCTCGCCCAGCTCCACGATCTCGTCCGCCTCGGCGATGGTCCAGTCCGCGGCGGCGGCCATCAGCGGCGAGAAGTTGCGCGCCAGCTTGTCGTGGTCGAGGTTGCCCCAGCGGTCCCCGCGCCGCGCCTTGATCAGCGCGAACTGGGCGGGCAGGGCGTATTCCAGCACGTGGCCGCGGCCGTCGAACTCGCGGGTCTCCTTGCCCTCGGCCACCACGGTGCCGAAGGAGGTCGGGGTGTAGAAGGCGGGGATGCCCGCGCCCGCGGCCCGGATCCGCTCCGCCAGCGTGCCCTGGGGCATGACGTCGAGGGTCAGCTTGCCGGCGCGCACCAACTCCTCGACCTGCGCCGCCATCGCGCCGCGGGGGAAGGAGCAGACCAGCTTCTCGACCCGGCCCGCCAGCAGCAGGGCGGCCATGCCGTGGGTTCCTTCCCCGGCATTGTTGGAGATGACGGTGAGCCCCCGCGCCCCGCCGTCGAGCAGGGCGGCGAGCAGGCGGTTGGGCCGCCCGGATTCGCCGAATCCTCCGACCATGACGGTCGCGCCGTCCGGAATGCGGGAGACGGCCTCTTCCGGGCCGCCCGCGCGTTTGTCGATCATGTCCGCCCTCCCTGTACGCAGCGATCGCGGCGGGTCCGCCCGCCGTTTCGCGGCAGGGTAGTTTGCAGAATAGAATATCGCAAAGCGAAACTGCCCATGGCGCCGTCCTGTGGAACGGGGGCGGCGGCGGGGCGGCGGGGCGGGGCTGATTCGCCGCCCTTGCGCCGCCGCGCCGGGGGTTTGGCGCCTGAAAAGACGGCGCCGGAAGCTGATTTGATCTGAATCAAGGCGCCGATAACGGGCCGCGCCCCGCAATGCAGCAAAAGGTGCTTGCGTCGTGAATGTTTTTGACGAAAGCTTGAGACATCGCCAATGACGGCGATGACCTGCGGCCCAATGGCGGGACGCGCGACGACGAACCCCCCGGCGCCTGCCGGGCCGCCGCACACGCGGACGGCCGGGCGCACCGGGATCCCGCCAGCCCCCGCCAGCTTTCACAGGTCATCGCCCGCCATGCACATGCAGGCCGTCCCCTCCGCCCAGGATCCGTTCGACTGGACCGCGCCGCCCGCGTCCCGGGCCGCCCGTTTCGACGCGGTGGTGATCGGCGGCGGCCCCGCCGGGTTCAAGGCGGCGCAGGAGCTGACCCGCCGGGGCCGCTCCGTCGCGCTGCTGAACGCCGAGGGCTGGGCCCCTTACAACCGCGTCAAGCTCACCCCGCTGCTGGCCGGAGAGGTCCAGATCGGCCAGGTCATGCAGCCGCGCGACCCGGAGGGCGACGGGCTGGGGCGCCACTATGTCGGCGCGCGGGTGGTGGAGATCGACCGCGACCTGCGCATGGCGCGCACCGCGGGCGGCCGCTGGTTCGCCTATCGCGACCTGCTGATCTGCACCGGGTCCCGCGCCTTCATCCCCGCCATCCCCGGGGTCGAGGCGCGCCACGTCTACACCTTCCGCAATGTCGACGACGCCCAGGCCCTGCGCGCGCGCAGCCGGCAGGCCCGCGCCGTCGCGGTGATCGGCGGCGGGCTGCTGGGGCTCGAGGCCGCCCGCGCGATGGCCGCCCACGGCGCCGCCGTCACGGTGATCGAGCACGAGCCGCGGCTGATGCCGCGCCAGCTCGACCCCGCCGCCGCCGCCATGCTCGCGGACCAGCTCGCCGCGCTCGGCGTCGCCGCCCGGTGCGGGGTGCGGGTCGAGAAGATCGTCGCCCCCTTCGGCGCGGTCGACGGGCTGCTGCTGTCGGACGGGCGGATGCTCGACGCCGACACCGTGGTCATCTGCACCGGCCTGCGCCCGAACAAGGAGCTGGGCGCCGCGGCCGGCCTCGCCCATGGCCGCGCGATCAAGGTGGACGCGCGGATGCGGACCTCGGACCCGCATGTCTTCGCCGCGGGCGAATGCGCCGAGATGGACGGGCGCATCGAGGGGCTGGTCGGCCCCTGCCTCGCCCAGGCCGAGGCCGCCGTGCGCGCGATCTGCGGCGAGGACGGGCCCTACGCGCCCCCCGCGCCGTCCACCAGGCTCAAGGTCGTGGGGGCCGAGGTGTTCTCGGTCGGCGACATCGAGGCGCTGGAGGCGGCGCCGGGCGTGCGCGACGCGGTGTGGCGAAACGAGGCGGAGGGGCTGTACCGCCGTATCTTCGTGGTGCGCGGGCGCATCGCCGGGGCCATCGGCGTCGGCGCCTGGCCCGAGGCGCACCGGGTCCAGCAGGCCGTCGCCCTGCGCCGGCCGCCGCCGCCCATGGGCCGCTGGCGCTTCACGCGCCATGGCTGCCTCTGGCCCGAAAGCGCCCCGGCCTCGGCCGCGGCGCTGCCCGCGGCGGCCACGATCTGCAACTGCACCGGGGTCACCCGCGGGCGCATCGGCGAGGCCGTCGCCCGCGGCGCGGACAGCGTCGAGGCGATCCAGGCCGAGACCGGCGCCGGCGCCGTCTGCGGCTCCTGCCGCCCGCGGATCGAGGAGATCCTCTCGGGCGCCGCGGCCCCGCGGGCGATCCGCATGTGGAAGCCGCTGGTCTGGGCCTCGACCGCCGCGCTGGCGCTGGCGCTGCTGTCGCTCCTGGCGCCGCGCATCCCCTTGCCGGGCGGCTATGCGCCGGGGAGCTGGGCCGAGACGCTGTGGCGCGACGACATCGCCAAGCAGTGGACGGGCTACACGCTTCTGGCCCTCTCCGCGGCGCTGGGCCTGCTGGGCCTGCGCAAGCGGATCGGCGTGCTGAAGCGGCTCGGCGGCTATGACTGGTGGCGGATCGTGCATCTCGGCCTCGGGGCCGCGGCGGCGCTGGGGCTGGCGGTGCATACCGGCTTCCGCCTCGGGCATGGCCTGAACATGTGGCTGATGCTGGCGATGCTGGCGGCGATGGTGTTCGGCGCCGCCGCGGGGCTGGCCACCGGCGGCGCCCACAAGCTGCGCGAAGCGGGCGTGCAGGGCGAGCGCCCGCGCACCATCCCGCTCTGGCTCCATATCCTCGCGCTCTGGCCGCTGCCGGCGCTGCTGGCGGCGCATGTCCTCGCCGTCTACGCGTACTGAGGGGGCACGGACGATGCGCAACGCCCTTCTCTGGATTCTCTGGCTGACGGCCACCCTGCTCGGCGCCGGGGCGCTGGGCGCCGCCGTGTTCCTCGGCGGCGACCGCTCGCCGCTTGCGCCGGGGGAGACGACGGGCGTCCACCACCAGGTCGAGCTGGCCTGCGAGACCTGCCACGCCGCCGATCCCTGGGATGATTTCGCGGATTCCAAGGCGCAGCTGAAGGATCTGAACAAGACCTGCCGCGGCTGCCATGACGACGAGCTGAAGGTCTCCAACGACTCCCACCCGCGCAAGAAGTTCCGCGACCCGCGGATGGCGGATTACTGGGCGAAGATCGACGCGCGCGACTGCACCTCCTGCCATGTCGAGCACGCGCCGGAGATCACCCGCCCGATGGGCGTCACGCTGGCCGAGGATTTCTGCGTCGCCTGCCATTCCGAGGGCGACCAGGACGTGCGGGTGAACCGTCCCTCCCATGCCGGGCTGGGCTTCGACACCTGCGCCTCCGCCGGCTGCCACAACTTCCACGACAACCGCGCGATCTACGAGGATTTCCTCGTGAAGCACGCGGACGAGCCCTGGCTGAAGGACCATGCGGTGCTGCCGCTGCGCGCCGCGCGGCTGGAGGGCGGCGAGCCGATCGCAAAGATCCGCGGCGACGCGCTGACGCTGGCGCAGGCCGACGCGCCCGCCGAGGCGCTGGAGCGGACGCTGGAGGCGCAACTTGCGGGCTGGGAAGGCTCGGCCCATGCCGCGGGGGGCGTGAACTGCGCCGGCTGCCATGCGCCCAAGGGGGCCAAGAAGGGCGAGGCGGAGAAGATAGCCGCCGAATGGGACGACGCGGTCGAGATCAAGACCTGCGCCAAGTGCCACCGGTCCGAGGCGCAGACTTTCACCGAAGGGCGCCACGGCATGGCGTTCAACAAGAACGTCGAAGGGCCGCGCAAGCTCAAGAAACGCCTCAAGGCCGTGGGCCTGAAGGGGATGGAGGAGGAACTGCCCGCGGCGATCCTCGCCTTCCTCGACGACCCGTCCCCCGAGGACGTGCCGATGCAGGTCTCTCGCGCCCGGGTCGCGCTGGCGCCCGACGCGCCCCATGACGCGCTGACCTGCGCAAGCTGCCACGACCCGCACACGGCCGACACGCAATTCGCCCGGGTCGAGGCCTGCGCCTCGTGCCACGTGGACGATCACAGCCGGGCCTATTTCGACAGCCCCCACTACGCGCTGTTCCAGGCCGAGGCGGCGGGCGAGGGCGCCCCCGGCTCCGGCGTCGGCTGCGCCGACTGCCACATGCCGCGCCTCGAGCATCCCGACACCGGCCAGGTCTTCGTGACCCATAACCAGAACGAGACCCTGCGCCCGAACGAGAAAATGATCCGGCCGACCTGCCTGAGCTGCCACGGGCTCGGCTTCTCCATCGACGCGCTGGCCGACGCCGCGCTGGTCCGGGGGAATTTCGCCGGAAAGCCTTCCGCCCGCATCGAGAGCATCGACTGGGCGGTCAAGAGAGTGACGACGGAGGGTTCACGCCAATGAACGCCCCCCGCCGTCCTCGCCGCCCGCAAACTGCATCGCCGACAGAGAGGTCCCGAGAAATGCGCAAAGTTTCCGTGAAAAGCAAGCTGCTCGCCGCCGCCCTCGCCCTGCCCATGGGCGTCGCCGCCGCCCCCGCCGCGGCCGAGGGCATCCCGCCGCAGGACGTGGCCGACATGCTCCATGCCGTCATGAACTCCGACCGCACCGTCTACACCCGCATGGTCGTCGGGCGCCTGGCGAACAAGGAGAAGGTGATCAAGGCCTCCGAGCACTTCCAGGACGACAAGGCCCTGCCGCTGCCCGCGCAGATGTTCCGCTTCGGCGCCGAGATGGTCGCCGACAAGACCGAGAAGTTCTCCTACTCGCTCCTCTCCATGTGGCCGATCAACGCCCAGAACGCGCCCAAGACCGAGGCCGAGAAAGAGGGCCTCGAGTACGTGGCCGAGAATATCGGCGAGAACTGGTACGGCGAGGAAGAGCTGGGCGGGACCACCTATTTCACCGCCGTCTACGCCGATACCGGCGTCGCCGAGGCCTGCGTGAGCTGCCACAACGATCACAAGGACAGCCCGAAGACGGATTTCGAGCTGGGCGACGTGATGGGCGGCGTCGTCATCCGCATCCCGATGGACGACTGATGCGCGCCCGCGCCCCGATGGCGGCGCTCGTCCTGGCCCTGGCGGCCGGGGCGGGCGCCGCCGCGGGGGCGCCCGCCGACCCGGCCTCGCCGGCCGGCATGGCGGGCCCCGTGAAGGCCGACCGGCTGCCCCCGACCCCCCATCCCGCGCTGGAGACAGGCCGCGCGGTCTGGGCCGGGCGCTGCTTCGCCTGCCACGGGATCTCGGGCGATGCGGGCGCCCCGAAAATCACCCGCCGAAAGGCCTGGGACACCCGAATCGCGCAGGGTCTGCCGGTCCTGTTCGACCACGCCCTGAACGGTTTCATGGGCCCCCGCTACACCGAGATGCCGCCCCGGGGCGGCGACCCGGACCTGACAGACGACCAGGTGAAGGCGGCCGTCGCCTTCATGGTTTGGATGAGCGGCGGGCGCGCCCCCGTCGCCGCATGGCTTGACCAGATGGAGACCTCCCGATGACCCCCGAAAAGATCGCCCTCGTCCAGGGCTCGTTCAAGAAAGTCGCCCCGATCGCGGAACCGGCCGCCGACATCTTCTATGACAAGCTGTTCGAGCTGGACCCGGCGCTGCGGTCCCTGTTCCCCGAGCAGATGGGCGACCAGAAGAAGAAGCTGATGCAGATGCTGGCGACGGCGGTGAACAACCTGCACCAGGTCGACAGCGTCCTGCCCGCGGTGCAGGAACTGGGCCGCCGCCACGTCGCCTACGGCATCACCGCGCCGATGTACGACACCGTGGGCGCCGCGCTGCTGTTCACCCTGGAAAAGGGCCTCGGCGACGACTGGACGCCGGAGGTGGCCGAGGCCTGGGCCGAGACCTACGGCCTGGTGGCCGGGGTGATGAAGGACGCCGCCGCCGAGGTCCCGGTCGCCGAGGCGGCGAAAAAGGGCTTCCTGTCCCGCATGTTCGCGCGCTGAGGGCGCGGCGCAGGCCCGGCCCGCGCGCGGAAGGAAGCGCCGCGCCGGAACGGGCCGCGCCCGTCCCCCCGCCCTCGTGCGCCCCGGCGGGCGCGGGGTCCGGGCCGTCCCTTCGGGGGCCCCGACCGGCCCCGGCCCTTTCCCCCCGCGTCCCGCCCGCGCCCGTCCCCGCCCCCGGGGGCGGGCGCTTTTCGCTCCGGGGCGCCGCGGCGTCAGGCGCCGTTACGTCAGGCGCCGGTTGAGCGGGGCCGCGGGCGTGCACTTGCACCCCGTCGCCGCCCAGGGTTGCGTCCGCGCTTTGATTCCGGGCCTGAAACGCATACGATCCCCCCCGGCCCGCGACGTTCGCGGGCTCCCGGGGCGTCTCGCGCCGCTTCGGGGCGTATCAAATCAAGGGCCCCGCCCCGCGCCGACGTTCGGCGACCGGAGGGGGGGAGCGTTTCGCGTATGCCTGCCGACGTCAGGAACAGAGCGCCCGGCGCCCCTGCGATCTGCCCGCTTGAAGCCGGGCTGGCGCTGGCGCGTCGTCGCCGCAGCCCGGCCGCGCTGCGCGCCGCCGCCGCGCCCGATCCGCGGCAGGAACCCGCCGCCGCGCCGACCGATCTTCTCTCCGACGCGCTGACCGGCGCCGCCCCCCGGCGGCACGAGCCCGCCTCGGCCCTTCGCCCCGCCGCCCTGTCCCCGTCCTGGGAGCGGGCCGAATCGCCTGACGCCCCGGTGCGCCGCGCCGTCGGGCCGCCCCGGCGCCGCGGCGGGGTCGACATGGGCGCCCTGCTGGGCGGAACCGCGATCGCCGCCGCCGCCGCCTTCGTGCTGGCGGGCGGACCGGCGTTGCTGGGGCTGACGCCGCCCGGGGCGCCGGGGATGGCGGACGCCGCCGCGCCCTCCGCCGCGGTCGAGGCCGCCGGGGTCGAGGCCGCCGGGGTCCAGGCCGCCGGGGTCGAGGCCACCGCGGTCCAGGCTCCCGGGGTTCCGGCGCCCGTTGTTCCGGCCCCCGCGGTCGATATGGCCGCCGCGCCCGCGCCGGACGCGCCCGCCGCCGCCGCCGCTCCCGCTCCCGGCGCCGCTCCCGACGCCGCGGATCCGGCCCCCGCGACCGGGCTGGCCGCCGCCGATTCTGCGCCCGCCGCCGCCGCGCCCCTCTCCGCCGGTCCCCCCGCCGAACCGGCGCCCGCGGGCCATGCCGCGCGCTCCGGCCCGACGCCGCCCGCCGCGCCGTCCGAGGCCGCGCCCGCCGCCTTGCCGCGCCGGCTCGCCGCCGCGCCCGCGATCCCCGTCGCGCCGGGCCTGCCCGCCGCGCCCGCCGCCGCCGCCGCCGCCGCCGCCGCCGCCGCGTCCCCCGCGGCGCCCGCCGCCTCGGCCGAACCCGCAGCGGCCGCGCCCGTCGCCCTCGCCGCCTTCGCGCCCGCCGCGTCCGCGCCGTTCGCCGCGCCCGCCGCGCTCTCGCCCGCGCCGGGGCAGGGGGCCGCGCCCGCGCGCCTCGTCGCCGCGGCCCGCACCGGGCGCCCCGCCGCCCCGCAGGAGGAATACGCCCTCGCGCCCGGGGCCATGGCGATGCCCTTCGAGGCCGCCCTCGCGGTCGAGCCCGCCGCCGCGCTGCCGCTCTTCGCCGCGCTCTCGGCCCCCTCCGGCCCCGACCTGGCCGCGCGCACCGCGCCGGTGGGCGAGCCCGCGGGCCACATGACCCCGCCGCCGCCGCGCTTCACCTCGCCCGGCGCCCCGGCCGAGCCGCGCGCGGGGACCGAGCCGCTGGTCCCCGGCCACGCGCTGGCCGAGCTCGAGGGCGCCCCGGCGGTGCCGCTGCCCACCGCGCGCCCCGCGCCGGGCGCCCCGGATGGCGGCGAGCCCGCGGCGCAGCAGGCGCTCGCGCTTCTCGTCGACGCCATGCCGGTGATGGAGCCCGCGCGCTCCGGCCCCCTCTCGGCCGCGCCCGCCTGGCCGCTTGGCGCCGCGACGCCGGTCCTGGCCGCCGTCGAAGCGACCCCCGGGGATCTCGCCTCGGACCCGCAGGACCCGTTCAAGCAGGCCGTCGGCGCGCCCGCCCCGGTGCCGCGCCCCGGCTCGGACTGGGCCGCGGCGGTGGCCGACCTGCTGGCGCGCGACCGGCCCGCGGGGTTCGGCTTCGGCTTCGGCCCGCGCATCGTGATCCAGCACGCCCCGGGGGCCGAGGACGTGGCCGCGGCCCTGCGCGAGGTGCTGCGCGGCGCCGGGCACGAGGCGGTGGAGCTGCGCCCGACCCGGGACGCCTCCGGGCCCGCCCACCTGCGCTTCTTCCACGAGGCGGACCGCGAGCGCGCCGCCGCGGTGGCCGCGCGGCTCGGGGCGCTGCCGCTCGAGGATCACGGCGCCGCGCGCCCCGCCCCGCGCGAGGGGCTGATCGAGGTGCGCCTCGGCGGATCGGGCGTCGCCGGGTCCGACCCGGCCCCGGCCCCCAAGGTGGACCCCGGAGCGGAACCCGGGGCGGCGCAAGGGGCGGAACCCGCCGCCGCGCCCGCCGCCGTCGCCTCGGGCGCCGCCGCCGCGCCGCGCCCGCGCCTGCCCGGCGGGGTCCGCGCGCCCTCGGCGCCGCCGACGCTCGCCCCCGGCGCCCCGGACGCCGCCGCCCCCGGCGCCCCGGACGCCGCCGCCGCCGGGGACGCGGCCTCCCGCGCCGCGGGCGCCCTTGCGGAACCCTCGGTCCGGCCCGCGCAGGGCGAGTGAAGCGCCGCTTTACTTCCTGCCGTCCCCAAGGCTAGCCTTCCCGCCAGACCGGTCGCCCCGCCCGAACGGGGCGCCGCCATCCTGGGAGGGACAACCATGCTCGACGCCGCCGGACGCGCCGTCTACGACGACGACCACCACCAGTATCGCGACACCATCCGCAAGGTCTTCGACCGCCACCTGGTCCCGAATCTCGACCGCTGGGAGGCGGAGGGGAAGGTCGACCGCGCCTTCTGGCTGGCCGCGGGCGAGGCGGGCCTTCTGTGCCAGACGGTCCCCGAGGAATATGGCGGCATGGGCCTCGACTATCGCTGGAACGCGGTGGTGGCGGAGGAGCTGGCCTATGCGGGCTCCTCGGCCGGGATCACGCTCCAGTCCGACATCGTGGCCGATTACATCGTCGCTTACGGCTCGGAAGAGCAGAAGAAGACCTGGCTGCCGAAGATGGTGTCGGGCGAGGTGATCACCGCCATCGCCATGACCGAGCCGGGGACCGGCAGCGACCTGCAGGGCATCCGCACCAGCGCCGTGCGCGACGGCAACCACTACGTCATCAACGGCCAGAAGACCTACATCACCAACGGCCAGAACGCCGACCTGGTGATCGTGGTGTGCAAGACCGACCCCGATGCGGGCTCGAAGGGCATGAGCCTGATCCTGGTGGAGGCGACGCGCGAGGGCTATGCGCGCGGGCGCAACCTCGACAAGATCGGCCAGCATTCGGCGGACACGTCCGAGCTCTTTTTCGACAATGTGCGCGTGCCGATCACCAACTGCCTCGGGGACGAGGGGATGGGGATGCGCCAGCTGATGTCCCAGCTGCCGCAGGAGCGGCTGTCGATCGCCGTCTCCGCCCAGGCCGCGGCGCAGAAGGCCTTCGACCTGGCCGTCGAGTTCACCACGAACCGCAAGGCCTTCGGCAAGACGGTGGCCGAGATCCAGACCGTGCGCTTCGCGCTGGCCGAGATGAAGACCCGGCTGCAGGTCGGCTGGGCGCATCTCGACTGGGCGCTGGCGCGGCACGCGGCGGGGGCGCTGACGGCCTCCGAGGCCTCGGCGGCGAAGCTCTGGCATACCGAGCTGCAGTGGGACCTGTGCGACCAGTCCCTGCAGCTGCATGGCGGGGCGGGCTACATGAATGAATACCCCATCGCCCGCCTCTGGCGCGACGCGCGGGTGCAGCGGATCTATGGCGGCACGTCCGAGATCATGAAGGAAATGGTGGCGCGCGGCATCTGACGCGCCCCCGTCACGACGCGCCGGGCCGGGTCTTGCAAGGGGCCCCTTCCCAACCCGTCGCGTCCGCCGGGCCCCTGGGGGTTTTCCTCCCGCCCGGGGCCCGGCCCGCGCGAGGGTCAGCCCGCCATCTTCCAGGCCGGGCCGGCGGCGACGGCGCGGGCATAGTCCCCGAAGTCCCGCGCCTTGCGGCCCAGCGCCCGCTCGACCCCGTCCGCGAGATGCGCGTTGCGCCCGTCGAGCACGGTCGAGAACAGGTAGTCCATCAGCCAGGCCATCCCCTCGTCCACGCCCGCGGCGCGCGCCCCGGCGATGAAGTCCGCGCGCGGGATTTGCACGAAGGCGACCTCGCGCCCCAGCGCGGCCGAGATCTCGGCCGCCACCTCGGGGAAGGACATCAGGCGCGGGCCGGTCAGCTCGTAGACCTCGCCCGCATGGCCGGTTTCGGTCAGCGCCGCGACGGCGACCTCGGCGATGTCGTCCACGTCGACGAAGGGCTCGGGGACCTCGCCCGCGGGCAGGGCGATGACGCCGCCATGGACCATCTCGGCGAAGGGGCCTTCCGAGAAGTTCTGGTTGAACCAGGCGCAGCGCACCACCGTCCAGTCCGGGCCGGCATCGGCCACGATCCGCTCGCAGACCTGCGCCTCCTCCTCGCCGCGGCCGGAGAGGAGCACGAACCGCTCCACCCCCTGCGCCGCGGCGCGGGCGGTGAAGGCGGCGATGATGTCGGCGGCGCCGGGGACGGCGAGGTCGGGCGCGAAGCTGATGTAGACGCGGGTGACGCCGACCAGCGCCGCGTCCCAGGTCGCCGGGTCGTTCCAGTCGAAGGCGGGGGAGGCGCTGCGCGAGGCGGCGCGCACCCGCATGCCGCGGGCCTTGAGCAGGGCGGCGACGCGGGCGCCGGTCTTGCCCGTGGCGCCGGTCACCAGGGTCAGGTCCGAGGGGCCGAAATCGGCGGGGCGGGGGCTGTTGGCGGCGGCGGCGGTCTGGGTGGGGGCGGTCATGGTCGGTCTCCTCCGGGGTTCGCTTGACAGGGTGTCAACTTGACATGCTGTAAACTGGTGGTAGCTTGTCAGCATGTCAAGCGCCCCCGATGCAGAAAATCGCCCCGCCATGGAAACCGTCCCCGACGCGCCGCCCGCCGCCGCCCCCCTCCACGGGCGGCCCGAAACGCAGGCCCGGATCCTCGCCGCCGCGCTTGCGCTGCTCGAAGAAGCCCCCACCAAGCCCCCGTCGATGAGCGCCATCGCCAGGCGCGCCGGGGTCAGCCGCCAGGCGCTTTACCTGCACTTCGAGACCCGCGCGCAGCTGCTGGTGGAGGCGGCGCGGCGGCTGGACGAGATCAAGGGCTCGGACGCCCGCCTCGCCCCCAGCCGCGCGGCGACGGACGGGCGCAGGCGGCTGCGCGAGTTCATCGCCGCCTGGGGTGGCTTCATCCCGGAAATCCACGGCGTCGCCCGCGCCTTCCTCGCGATGCGGGCCGAGGACCCGGACGCCGCGGCGGCGTGGGAGGACCGGATGGCGGCCCTCCGCCACGGCTGCGCCGCCGCCGTCGCGGCGCTGAAAGCCGATGGCGCGCTGGCCGAGGGGCTGGCGGAGGAGGCCGCGACGGACCTGCTCTGGGCCCTGCTGTCGGTGGGGAACTGGGAGATGCTGACGACCGAGCGCGGCTGGTCGCAAGAGGCCTACGTGGCCGGGATGCAGCGGGCGGCGGAGGCGATGCTGACCTGTGCGCCCGAAGCGGGAGGCGGGGCGGGAGACGGGGGCGGCTGAAAGCACATCGTCCGACGATCTGCGCTTGCGCCCTTCGGGTCTTCGAAATACCGTTTCGCAAAACCAGATGACGCCCCGGGAGGCCCCATGCCCTATTCCACCGACCTCGTGCTTTCAGGCCCGCTGCGGGCCCCGCGCCAGATGCTCGCCGACCAGGAATATGGCGGCCATTCCTCGATCCATGACGACGCCACCGCCGAAACCCTCGGCTTCCGCGCCGGACCGATCGAGGGGCCGACGCATTTCTCCCAGTTCGACCCGCTGATGGCGCGGATCTGGGGGCGGGACTGGTTCGAGAAGGGCTGCATCTCCTCCCACTTCCTCAACATGGTGGTGGAGGGCGAGGAGGTCCGCGCCTTCGCCTCGATGCCCGCGCCGGGGGCGACGACGACCCGCGCCTGGGCCGAGAAGGCCGACGGAACCCCGGTGCTGGAAGCCTCGGCTTCCATCGGCCCGGATCATGGCGAGACGCTGCTCGAGGCGCGGGTGAAGGCGCTGCGGCCCCATGGCCCGCTGGTGATCCTCGGGGACATGCGGCCGGGGCTGGAGGGCGCCGAGGCGCCGCCCGAGGCGATGGGGATGGAGGAGCACAACGGCCCCCTCTACCCCTTCACCCTGGCGCAGAAGCTGGAGCGGATGACCGAAATCAGCCCCTGGCACGCGGGCGACAACCCCTGGGGGCGGCCGATCATCCCGACCGAGATGGTGTCGGTTCTGGCCGAGCGGAACGCGGAGAAGGCGGGCTGGCCGGTGAAGCACCCGGCGGTCGGGCTCTATGCCGACCTTGAAGTGCGGATGGTGGACGGGCCGCTCTTCGTGGACGAGCCTTACCTGATCCGGCGTGAAATCGTGGCGCTGGCGGAAACCCGGCGGACCGAGAGCTACTGGGTGCGGACCCGGATCTTCGACGCGGCGGGGAAGGTGGAGAAGGCGCGCACGCTGCTGAACCACGCGGTGCTGAAGCAGTCGCACCCGGGCTATGACGAGAAGCGCGCGGCGCTGGAGGCGGCGGCGGGCTGAGAGGCCGTCGCGGCGGAAGAGACGCGGCGCCGGGCGGGCCTGCCCAGCGCCGTTTTGCGTTCGGGGGGAGGCCGCGGGCTCGGGGGGACAGGCCCCCCGCTCGCCCGCGCCGCGCGCGCCCCCCGGGCGGCGGCGCCTGCGGGCGGCGTCGGCGCGGGCGCGCGGGGCGTGGCAGGGGTTGCGGCTCAGGAGAGGCGTTCGTGCAGACAGCGCAGGAACACCCGCGCGCCGGTGGGGATCAGCGCGTCGGGGAAGTCATAGTCCGGGTTGTGCAGGGCGGGCGCGTCCTCTCCGGCGCCGAGCAGGAACATCGCCGCCGGGGCGACGGCGCCGAAGCGCCCGAAATCCTCGGAGGCGCGCATCGGCAGCCCGGCGGGCGAGACCGGCACGTTCTCGGCCGCCAGCGCGCGGGACAGGATGTCCACCGCCTCCGGCGCGTTCTCGCAGTGCAGGAACACGTCGTGCCAGGTGATGGAGAGGGCCAGGCCCGCATCCTCCGCCGCCTGCCGCGCCAGCGCCTCGGCGGCCTTGACCAGGGCGTCCATCGCCGCGTCCCGCTGGGTGCGCAGGGTGGCCCAGATCTCCGCCGCGCCGGGGGCGACGCCGAAGGCGGGCTCGCCCATCCGCGCATGGGTGACGGTGACCAGCGAGAAGCCCGGATCCGCCGGATCCCCCCCGGCCCCCAGCGCCGTCAGCCCCGGGATCAGCCGCGCCAGCGCCGGGCCGGGCGACACCCCCGTCTCGGGCTGCGAGGCATGGGCGGTGCGACCGGACAGCCGGAGGCGCATCCCGCGCGAGGCGCAGGCCATCGGCCCCGGCGCCAGCGCGACGGCGCCGAGCGGCAGGCCGGGGAAGTTGTGCAGCGACAGCGCGAGGTCGGGGCGGATCTCCTCGAAGCGGGGATCCTCGATCACCGCTTTCGCGCCCGCGCCCGTCTCCTCGGCCGGCTGGAACAGCAGGATCGCGCGGCCCCGGGCCGGGCGGGCGCGCCCCAGCGCGGCGGCGACGGCCCCGAGGATCGCCATGTGCCCGTCATGCCCGCACAGGTGCCCCTTGCCGCGGGTCTCCGAGCGCCAGTCGGGCGTCCCCACCTCCTCGATCGGCAGGGCGTCGAGCTCGGCCCGCAGCAGCACCGTGGGGCCGGGGGCGGCGCCCTCGTAGATGGCGGCGAGGCCGTGGCCGCCCAGCCCCTCGATCACCCGGTCGGGGCGGGTGGGGGCGAGCATGGCCGAGACGGCGGCGGCGGTCAGCGCCTCCTCGCCCGACAGTTCGGGACGGCGGTGCAGGTCGCGGCGGAAGGCCTGCATCGCCGCGATGTCCTGCGCGGTGGGGAAGGCGGTGGTCATGCGAATGGCTCCTGTCCTGTCGCGCGGGGTGGCATGCCCAAGGCTTAGGCCCGGACGCGGGCGGCGCCAAGGTCGGGGCGGGGGCGGGGGCAGGGCGAGGCGGGGGCCGAACGCGGAGATGGGGGGACGGGGAGGCGGGGAGACGGGGGGCGGCGATGCCGTCATGCGCCGGAAGCCGCCGAAGGGGGCGATCACGCCCGTCGATGCGATCGCCGCGCCCGCCTGCGCCGCCTCGGGCGGGCCCGCGCCCTGGCCATCCTCCGTGGCCTTCGGTCCGCGCCGGCCTGCGCCGCGCCCCGGCGCCTGCCTCGCGCCGCGGTCCGCCCCCGCGCCGCGCCTGCGCGTCGCCCGCCCCCCTGCGCCCGGCCCGCCGGCGCGGCGCCGGGGCGCCGAGCGGGGGGCGCGTCCCCCCGAGGCGGCCCGTTCCCCCCGCGCGCGCCGCGTCAGGCCGCGGGCAGCCAGAGCGTGAACACCGAGCCCTCGCCCGGCGCGCTCTCCACCCCGATCTCGCCGCCGCCGCGCTCCACCAGCTTGCGGCTGATCGAGAGGCCGAGGCCCGTCCCCTCGCCATGCCGCGTGGTGAAGAACGGGTCGAACACCCGCCCGGCCACCGCCGCCTCCATGCCGCGGCCGGTATCGGCGACCTCGAAGGCCACGCCCGGCGCGCCGCCGCGCGCCTCGTCCCGCACGGCGACCCGCAGCGCGCCGCCGCCCGGCATCGCCTGGATCGCGTTGACCATCAGGTTCACCAGCACCTGCTGAAGCTCGGCCCGGTTCATCCCGACCTGCGCCGTCTGCGGCAGCTCCCGCGTCACCTCGACCCCGGCGCCGCCGAGCATGTGCCCGACCAGGGTCAGCGCCTCCTCCATCGCCGCGGCGGGGGCGTGGCCCTCGGGCGCCTCGGCATATTCCTCGGGGCGCGAGAACTGGAGCAGCTTGCTCACCAGCTCGTGCACCCGCTGGATCTGCTGCTGCACCAGCTGGAACTCGGTCTTCAGGTCGGCGGCCTGGTCGGGCGAGAGGCTGTCGAGGATCACGTCCAGGTTCCCCTGCATCACCGCCAGCGGGTTGTTGATCTCGTGCGCCACGCCCGCCGTGATCTCGCCGATGGCGGCGAGCTTTTCCGACACGATCAGCTGCCGCGTCGCCGCCTCCAGCCGCCGGTTCGCCTCGCGCAGCTCCGCCGTGCGGGCGTCCACCCGGGCCTCCAGCGTCTCGTTGAGGCCCCGCAGCCGGGTCTCGCGCTCCTCGATCACGTCGAGAAGGTGGTCGAGATGCGCCGCGACCAGCGCGATCTCGTCCCCCAGCCCGCCCGAGGCGCCGGCGCGCGCGCGCCGGTCCCCCGCCTCGACCCGGGCGATGGCGCGGGACATCCGCTCCAGCGGCTTGAAGATGCCGCGCGCCCACAGGAGCAGCACCGGAACGCCGAGCACGATGGCCGCCGCGAACACCCCCGCCGCGGTCAGCAGGGTGCGGGTCTTGGCGGCCTCGTAGGGCGCGTCGAGAAAGCCGACATAGAGCATCCCGATGGTCTCGCCCGCCCCGTCGCGCAAGGGCTCGTAGGCCGAGATGTACCAGTCGTCGACCACGAAGGCGCGGTCGAGCCAGGTGCGTCCCTCCTCCAGCACCCGGCGGCGCACGGCGGCCGAGACGCGGGTGCCGAGGGCGCGCTCGGTCTCGAACAGGCGCACATTGGTCGACACCCGCACGTCGTCGAGGAACAGCGTGGCGGTCCCGCGGGAGCCGTCGACCAGCCCGGCCTCGGAATAGACCAGCTCGTTGATCCGGTCGATGAACTGGAGGTTGCGGTTCAGCAGCACCCCGCCGACCAGCGCCCCCCCGTCCGAGGCGGGCGCGGCGGCGAGGACCACGAGGCCGCGATCCTCGACCTCTCGCTCCGTCGGGGCGGCCGCCTCGGTCGGGATCAGCGGCAGCCGGGCGCGGGCGGCGAGGACGGGCGAGATGGCGGAGAGGCGCGCGGCGCCGAACCGCTCGATCCCCGCGGCGGGGCGCCCGGCGAAGGCGGACCAGACCTGCGGCGCGTCGATCAGCGGATCGGCGGCGCCCATGCTCGGGGCGCCGGTCACGTCCCCCGCGGGGTGGATGAAATGCAGGTGGTCGAGGCCGAGCCGCCCGCGCTCGCGCATCAGGAGGGCGGTCATCGCGGCGGGGCGGCCCAGGGCGCGCTCGAACTCGGCCGAGCGGGCGAGGGATTCCAGCCCCGCCGCGGTCCCGTCGATGAGGCCCGAGAGGTGCTGGCGCGCGACGGTGAGGTCGGAGGAGACCTTGGCGGCGGCGAGCTCGTCGAAGCGGCGCAGCCAGCCCGCGCCCGAGGCGGCGAGCAGGATCGGCAGGACGACCAGCAGCGGGATCAGGGCGATCAGCAGCAGCCGGAAGCGGACCGAGCGGGCGAAGGGCACCTGCCCGGGCCAACCGCCGCGGCGGCGGAAGGGGGCGGCCTGGGGGGCGGGGCGCAGGGGCGCGGGGGCGGAGGCGGATGCGTCGGGGGCGGGCGTATCGGCGCGCTGTGCGCCGGGGGCGTGCGGGCGCTCGGGGGGGACGGGCCCCCCGCTCGCGCCCGCAGGCGGCTGCGCCGCCGCGCCGGGGGCGGAGGGCGGCGCGTCATCTGCGCCGCCCGCCCGCGTCGGGGTGCAGGTGCAGGCGTGGTCCGGCGTGCGCGTGGCGGGGGCCTCGCCGTGCGGGGCGTGGGGCGCGCCGTTCGGGGGCGTGGGGCGGCCGTCCTCAGCCATCGCCGCCCCCATGGGGTGCGGCGGGCCCGCCTGCCGTCGCCTTGCCGCGCAGTCTCGTCATTCGGCCCCCGGGTCTTTCCTGTCCGGCCCGTCAGACATCCCACATCGCGCATTTGCGGTCGATGGTCTTGCGGCTGACCCCGAGCCGTCGCGCGGCCTCGGCCCGGTTGCCGCCCGCGGCCTCGAGCACCGCGAGGATGTGCCGCCGCTCCACCGCCTGCAGGCTGTCCGTCGGCTCCGCCGCCGGACCCGCCTTCGGCTCGCCGCCGAAATCGGGCGGAAACTCGCGCAGGATCAGCGCGCGCTCGATCAGGTTGCGCAGCTCGCGCACATTGCCGGGCCAGTCATAGCGGGCGAAGCGCAAGAGGATCGGCTCGGTCAGCGTCAGGGGCTTGGCCCCGAGCTCCCGCGACAGGCGGCCCATGAACATCTGCGCCAAGGGCTCGATGTCGCCGATGCGCTCGCGCAGGGGCGGCATGTGGATCGACACCACGTTGATGCGGTGGAACAGGTCGGCGCGGAAGCGTTTCTCGGCCACCGCGGCCTCCAGGTCGGCGTTGGAGGCGAAGACGAAGCGCAGGCTCAGCGGCGTCTCGCGCTCGGACCCGACGGGGCGGATGCGGTTCTCCTCGATCACCCGCAGCAGCGCGCCCTGCACCTGGAAGGGCAGGTCCGCGATCTCGTCGAGGAACAGCGTGCCCCCGGCGGCATGGGCCATCAGCCCCTCGCGCCCCGAGACGGCGCCGAACAGCTCCGCCGCCGCCGTCTCGGCCGACAGCGCGGCGCAGTTGACGGCGACGAAGGGCAGCCCCGCGCGGTCCGAGGCGGCGTGCATGGCGCGGGCGGCGACCTCCTTGCCCGCGCCGGTCTCGCCGCGGATCAGCACCGGGGTGGGGAGGGGGGCGAGCTTGTCGAGCATCCGCCGCACCTCCTCTATCTTCGGCGAGGCGCCGAGGAGCCGGCCGCGCGCATCCCCGCCGCCCGCCGCCAGTTCGTGCCGCAGCAGGAAGTTCTCGCGCCGGAGCGTCGCGCGGTCCATCGACCGGGCCACGGCGTTGAGGATCTGGTTGGAGCGGAAGGGCTTCAGGACGAAATCGGTGGCCCCCGCCCGCAGCGCCTCGATGGCCGTGTCCAGCTCCGCATAGGCCGTCATCAGGATCGCGTCGGAGAAGAGGCCGACCCGACGCTGCTCGGCCAGCCAGTCGAGGCCGCGCTGTTCGGGCATCACGTTGTCGAGCAGGATCACGTCGAAATGCTCGGCGTCTAGGCGGCGGGTGGCCTCGGCGGCGCTGGACGCCATCTCAACCCGTCGGCAGCGCGGCCCGAGGATGCGGGCGAGGAAGTTCCGCATCCCCGGCTCGTCATCCACGATCAGCACCGCGGCCTGGGCCAGCGCCTCGAACGGGGCGTCGGGGGTCTCGGGCGAGGGGGCGGCGGTCATGGGCGCTCCGTGGCTTGGGATGCGGGCGTCAGACGCCCGCGCGGGGGTCGTCTGCGACGAAGAGGCGGTTCCAGGTGGGCGAGACCAGGATCTCGTTCAGGCAGACCCGCGGATGCGCCTCGGCGATGAAACGCACGATGTCGCCGAGATCCTCGGGCTGGAGCATCTTCGCCTGTTCTTCCGGCGAGGGCGCCACGGGGCGGTTGTCGAGGATCGGCGTCTTCGCCTCGCCCGGCATCAGCGCGGTGCAGCGGATGCCGTGCTTCGCGTTCTCCATGTTGATCGAGTGCGACAGCGCCACCACCCCGTGCTTCGAGGCGTTGTAGGCGGCCCCGGTGAGGCGCGAGGCATGGCGCCCGGCCCAGGAGGAGGTGAGGATCAGCGTCCCCGCGCCCCGTTTCCGCATCCCCGGCAGCACGGCGAGCACGCCGTACATCACGCCGTTGAGGTTCACGTCCACGACCTTCGCGAAATCCTGCGGCGTCAGGCTGTCCTGCGCGCGGTTCGGGACGTTGGTCCCGGCATTGGCCATGAACAGGTCGATCGCGCCGCGCGCGGCCTCGATCTTCGCGGCCAGCGCCTCGGTCGCCCCGGCGTCGGTCGCATCCAGCGGCGCGGCCTCGGCCGAGCCCCCGGCGGCGGCGATGTCGGCGACCACGCGCTCCAGCTGCTCGGCCCGGCGGCCCGAGACGATCACGTGCGCCCCCGCCTCGGCCAGCGCCTTGGCGGCGGCTTCCCCGATGCCGGTGCCGCCGCCGGTGATCCAGGCGGTCTTTCCGTCCAGCTTGCCCATCTCTTTCCCTCCCTGTCCGAAATGGCCCGTCCGAAATGGCGCGGCGCCCCCTTGGGGGCGCCGCATGTCTCATCGCGTCGCGCTCAGTGCGCCGCGCGCCGGTCGTCCGCGGCGTCGCCGACCCGAACATCCATCCCGTAGGTGGTCCGCTCGGCCGCCGAGAACCCGGCGTAGTCCAGCCCGTAATCGGCCCCCACGGTGATGACCGCGGCGGCCAGGAAGGCGAGGAACATGGCTTTCATCTCTCTCTCCTCCTCATTCGGCCGGATGCTTCGCCGGATCGCCCGGGGCTTCGCCGCGGGCCTTCAGCTTGTCGTACCAGATATGGTGATGCTCTTTCGCCCACTGGGCGTCAACCTGGCCCGAGCCCATGGCGTCGAAGGCGCCCTCCATGCCGACCGAGCCGATATAGATGTGCGCCAGCACGATGCACATGAAGCCGATGGCGACGACCAGGTGCCAGATCTGGGCGTACTGCATCTCCTCCTGCGGGGTCAGGACCTCGGGATAGGTCGCCATGCCCAGCAGCTCGGGGACCCCGAGCGCGTTGAGATGCTCGAAGGTCCAGGCGAAGAGCGGCATCTCGAACGGGAACAGCAGCGACAGGCCCGAGACCGAGACCGAGACGCCGAGGCCGATCACCGACCAGAACACGATCTTCTGGCCCGCGTTGAACTTGTCCGCCGGGGGATGGACGTTCTTGGAGAAGAGGCCCCCCGCCACGCGGATCCAGCGCAGGTCGTTGAGGTTGGGGATGTTGTGCGCCACCCAGGCCACGAACACCCACACCAGCGCCAGCATGAAGGCCCAGGCGAGGTTGTTGTGCACCCACTTGGAGGCGGCGGCGATGGGGGCGTAGGCCTCCTTGCCGATCACGTGCATCAGGTAGAGCCGCCCGAACAGCGTCCAGAGGCCGGTGAAGGCCAGCACGACGAAGGAGCCCGCCAGCAGCCAGTGGCCGAACCGCTCCCACCCCGCGAAGCGCGGGACGGTGAAGCCGGCCTTCTCTCCGTCGATGCGGATGCGGCCGCGCAGAAGGAAGAACACCGCCAGAAGGCCGAGCGTGCCGAGCAGCGCGTAGCCGCCCCAGGTGGCCACCGGGCCGCGGCGCCAGTCCAGCCAGGTCATGCCGCCGTCCTGCATGATCACGTCCGCGGCGGGCCCGTGGTTCGAGGCCTGCATCCGGGCGCTGTCATAGCGCAGGGCGCGCCAGATCTCGGCATCCGAGGCGCCGCCCAGCGTGCCGAGCGCGGCCGCGCCGGGATCCGCCGCGGGGTCGCCCACGGCGTTGCGGCGGAACCCCTCGTCCGGCGGGGTCCCGGCCTGGCGGGCGAGGATGTCGTCCAGGGTCTGCGCGCCGCCCGTGGCCGCGCGCTCGCCGCCCGAGGGATGGGGCGCGGGGGGCGCGTCCACGTCGCCGGCGGGCGTGAAGCCGCCGCCGATCCGGGCGGGGCCGGCGGCGTCCGGCAGCCCGTCGGCGGGCGCGGGCGCATGGGCGCGCGCGGCGTCGGCCTCGCCCGCGCCGGGCGGGCGCACGTCGGCCGCGCGCGCATCCGCGGCGGCGGCGAGGGAGAGCAGGGCGGCGAAGGCGGCGCCTGCGAGAATGCGAAGGGTCATTGGTCCGTGTCCCGTCGGTGGGGCGAGGGGCGGTCCCGCGACAGGGGACGCCCCGCCAGGCGCGGCGCCTGCATACGCGCGCCGCGATCCATCATGGCGAATGCGAAGGGCCCGGGCGGCCCGGTCCGGCCCGGCCCGCGAAGCGCGGTCCGGGCGGACGGGCAGGGCGGGCGGGGGCGCGCGGCCCCCGCCCGTCATGCGGTCATCCG
The DNA here is from genome assembly GCF_050586345.1 of Rhodovulum sp. DZ06. NCBI lineage: Bacteria > Pseudomonadati > Pseudomonadota > Alphaproteobacteria > Rhodobacterales > Paracoccaceae > Rhodovulum > Rhodovulum sp. DZ06. The sequence continues at coordinate 33,233 of NZ_JBOCEF010000030.1, read as the reverse complement.
GGCGTCGGCGGCGCCCCGGGGTCGGGGCGCCGCGCGGGCGCTCAGTTGGCCTTCTGCTCGTAGGCGGTGCCCCAGCCCCAGGCGCCGGAGCCGAAGCCGCGGGCGACCACGCGCTCACGGTAGATCGCCGAGACCACGTCGCCGTCGCCGGCGAGCAGGGCCTTGGTCGAGCACATCTCGGCGCAGATCGGCAGCTTGCCTTCCGCGATCCGGTTGCGCCCGTACTTGGCGAATTCCGCGGTGGACATGTCCTCTTCCGGGCCGCCGGCGCAGAAGGTGCACTTGTCCATCTTGCCGCGGGAGCCGAAGTTGCCCGCCTGCGGGTACTGCGGCGCGCCGAAGGGGCACGCGTAGAAGCAGTAGCCGCAGCCGATGCACAGGTCCTTGGAGTGGAGCACCACCCCGTCCTCGGTCTGGTAGAAGCAGTCGGTCGGGCAGACCGCCATGCACGGCGCGTCCGAGCAGTGCATGCAGGCGACCGAGATCGACCGCTCGCCCGGCGTGCCGTCATTGATGGTGACGACGCGCCGGCGGTTGATGCCCCAGGGCACCTCGTGCTCGTTCTTGCACGCGGTGACGCAGGCGTTGCACTCGATGCAGCGCTCGGCGTCGCAGAGGAATTTAGCTCGTGCCATTCCAGGTTCTCCTTACGCCGGCATGATCTTGCAGAGGGTGGCTTTCGTCTCCTGCATCTGGGTGACGCTGTCGTAGCCATAGGTCTGCGCGGTGTTGGTGGACTCGCCCAGCACGTAGGGGTCGGCGCCCTCGGGGTACTTGTCCCGCTGGCTCTCGCCCTGGAAGCGCCCGCCGAAGTGGAACGGCATGAAGGCGACGCCCACGCCGACGCGCTCGGTCACCATGGCCTTCACCATGACCTTGCCGCCCTCGGGGCCTTCCACCCACACGTCATGCCCGTCCCGCACGCCCAGGTCGTTGGCGTCGCGCGGGTTGATCTCGACGAACATCTCCTGCTGGAGCTCGGCGAGCCACGGGTTGGACCGGGTCTCGTCGCCGCCGCCCTCGTATTCCACCAGTCGCCCGGAGGTGAGGATGATCGGGTAGTCCTTCGAGAAGTCCTGCTTCTGGATCGAGGCGTACATGGTCGGCAGGCGGTAGAACTTCCGGTCCTCGTAGGTCGGGTAGTCCGCCACCAGGTCGCGCCGGTTAGTGTAGAGCGGCTCGCGGTGCACCGGGACCGGATCGGGGAAGGTCCACACGACCGCGCGGGCCTTGGCGTTCCCGAAGGGCGCGCAGCCATGCTTGATCGCGACCCGCTGGATGCCGCCCGACAGGTCGGTCTTCCAGTTGGTCTTGGGACCGGCCACGGCGTCGATCGCCGCGCGTTCCTCGGCCGTCAGGTCGCCGTCCCAGCCGAGGTCCATCAGCATCTGCATGGTGAACTCGGGGTAGCCGTCCTGGATCTCGGAGCCGACCGAGTAGACGCCTTCCGCCAGCAGGTTGTCGCCGTCCCGCTCCACGCCGAAGCGGGCGCGGAAGGTCAGGCCGCCCTCGGCGACGGGCTTGGACATGTCGTAGAGGTTCGGCGTGCCCGGGTGGCGCATCTCGGGGGTGCCCCAGCAGGGCCACGGCATGCCGTAGTAATCCCCGTCGGCGGGACCGCCCACGGCCTTCAGCGAGGTCTTGTCGAAGGTGTGCTGGTTGGCCATGTGCAGCTTGATGCGCTCGGGGCTCTGGCCGGTGTAGCCCACCGTCCACATGCCGCCGTTGAACTCGCGCGTCACGCTCTCGATGTTCGGCTCGTCCTCGCCGTCCATCTCGATGTTGCGGAAGAAGCGGTCGGCCCAGCCGAACTTCTTCGCGAACTTCGCGATGATGACGTGGTCGGGCAGGGATTCGAACAGCGGGTCCACGACCTTGTCGCGCCACTGGATCGAGCGGTTGGAGGCGGTCACCGAGCCGCGGGTCTCGAACTGGGTCGAGGCGGGCAGCAGGTACACGCCGTCGGTGCGGTCATGCAGCACGGCCGAGACGGTCGGGTAGGGGTCGACCACCACGAGCATGTCGAGCTGCTCCATGGCCGTCTTCATCTCGGTCATGCGGGTCTGCGAGTTGGGCGCGTGGCCCCACAGAACCATGGCCCGGACCTTGTTCGGGTTGTCCATGTTCGCCGGGTCCTCGAGGACGCCGTCGATCCAGCGCGAGACCGGGATGCCGGTGAGGTTCATCAGGTTCTTGGACTTGCCGTCGGCGCCGGTCGTGGTCGCGAACTGGCCCTTGAGCCAATCGAGGTCCTCGCCCCACACCCGGGCCCAGTGCGCCCAGGCGCCGCCCGAGAGGCCGTAATAGCCGGGCAGGGTGTGCGACAGGACCCCGAGGTCGGTCGCGCCCTGCACGTTGTCATGGCCGCGGAAGATGTTGGTGCCGCCGCCGGCGGCGCCCATGTTCCCCAGGGCCAGCTGCAGGATGCAGTAGGCGCGGGTGTTGTTGTTGCCGTTGGTGTGCTGGGTGCCGCCCATGCACCAGATCACGGTGCCGGGACGGTTGTTGGCCAGCGTGCGGGCCACGCGGCGAAGCTGCTCGCCCGGGGTCCCGGTGACGCGCTCGACTTCCTCGGGGTTCCACTTCTTCACTTCGTCGCGGATCTGGTCCATCCCCCAGACGCGGGTGCGGATGAACTCCTTGTCCTCCCACCCGTTCTCGAAGATGTGCCACAGGATGCCCCAGACGAGGGCGACGTCGGTGCCGGGGCGGAAGCGCACGTACTCGTCCGCGTGGGCCGCGGTGCGGGTGAAGCGCGGATCGCAGACGATCAGCGGCGCGTTGTTCTGCTCCTTGGCCTTCAGCACGTGCTGAAGCGAGACGGGGTGCGCCTCGGCCGGGTTGCCGCCGATGATGAAGATCGCCTTCGACAGGTGAATGTCGTTGTACGAGTTCGTCATGGCGCCGTAGCCCCAGGTGTTCGCAACGCCCGCCACGGTGGTGGAGTGGCAGATGCGCGCCTGGTGGTCGACGTTGTTCGTGCCCCAGTAGGCGGCGAACTTGCGGAACAGGTAGGCCTGTTCGTTGTTATGCTTGGCCGAGCCGAGCCAGTAGACCGAATCCGGCCCGCTTTCGTCGCGGATCTTCATCATGCCGTCGCCGATCTCGTCGATCGCCTGCTGCCAGCTGATGCGCTTCCACTCGCCGTTCTCTTTCTTCATCGGGTAGCGCAGGCGCCGCTCGCCATGGGCGTGCTCGCGCACCGCCGCGCCCTTGGCGCAGTGGGCCCCGAGGTTGAACGGGCTGTCCCAGCCGGGCTCCTGGCCCGTCCAGACGCCGTCCTGCACTTCGGCGATCACCGTGCAGCCGACCGAGCAGTGGGTGCAGACGGATTTCACGATCTCGGCGGCCTTGGCGGCGCGGGACTGCGCCTCGGCCTTCTTCACGGCGCCGCCCATGGCGCCGACGGCGGCGAGCCCGCCGATCGCGAGGCCCGAGCCCCGCAGGAATCCGCGCCGGTCGACCGAAGCTTCGGCCACTGGCGACAGGATCGACGACCGGTGGGGGCGTCGCGCAACCCCGTTGGTTTTCTTCCTGAGCATGTCTCTCTCCCAACAGCGGTCCGGCCGGGGCCGTTCCGCGTGTGGCATGATGCGGTCCTTGCGGCGTCAGGGCGTCACGCAACCGTCTGCCTGGACCACGTTGTCATCCCCGCCCGAGGGGCCCCCGGGCGCGGCCTGTCGTCAGAACCGCGCGCTGTCGTAGTAGGCGCGCGTGTGCGGGGTGTCCTGCAGCCCGCTGGACGCCTTCGGGGCGGCCTCGGCCGTCTCCGTCGTCGCCACGCCGGTCGCCGCGGCGACCGCGACGGCGGGCGCGGCGGCCGAGAGCTTCAGGAAGCCCCGGCGGCTCTCGTCGGCCGTCTCGTTGGATTTCGCCATCTCGCGATCTCCTCTCGGTGCGCGGCGGAGGCCCCCGCCGCTGGGGTCCGGCCCGGGGGCCGGCAGGGCGGGGTCAGCCGCCCATGCGGAACGCCTCGACCTCCACGGCCATGAAGGCCCGGCCCATCGCGCCGACGGGCTTGTAGAGGGCGGCGTTGTCAGCGCCTTCCAGGTCCGCGAAGAAATGCGGGGCCCAGGGGGCGATGTGCTTGTTGAAGAAGGTCTTCTGGGTCTCGAGGGACGCCGGCTCGCCGAAGCGCCCGGCGATCAGCCCGGCCATCATCTCCATCAGCGCGCCGATATTGTCCTCGGGCTCGAAGACATCGGGGCTGCGTTCGATGCCGAGCGCGGACATGTCCTGGCGCAGCAGCGCGAGCGGTTTCTCGTTGAGGAACCCGGTGAGGTAGAAGGACCCGAAGGGCATCAGCTCGCCGCGGCCGAGGCCGATGAAGAGGGCGTTGAACTCCCGCTCCGCCGCCTTGGCGGAGGTCGCGCGCGACAGGCGCGAGAGGGCGTCGACGGCGCGGCCGAGCTCGGTCTCGTCGCCCACCAGCGTCCCGGCCTGTTCCAGCAGCGCGGCCGGGGGCGGGGCCTGGAGCAGCGCGCCGAGGAAATCGTAGAGGTCGGCGCGCATCCGGTCTTCGGGCGCGATCTCGGGGGTGATCTCGGGGGCGGTGCTCTGGGTCAAGACGGTCTCGGCTGCGGTCATCTGCGTGGCTCTCCGGTCGGCTGGGGCGTCAGGCTTCGTCATAGGCGAAGCGCATGCGCCGCCGGGTCGGGGGGGCGAAATCGGGCGCGTCAGGGGCGCCGTCGGGGGCGGGGCTTTCGCCCTCCTGCGGGACGGCGCGGGCGGGAACGGGAATGGCGGGCAGCGGCGTCGCGGCGCGGGGCGCGCGGTCCGGCAGGCGCACGTCGGGGGCGCGGGGGGCGGGGAGCGCCTCGGCGCTCTCGGGTTCGGCCTTGGCCCCGGCCTCGGCGGCGTCCTGCGGGGCGGGGGCGTCCTGCGGGGCGGGGGCGCCGCCCTCTTCCGCCTCCATCGCCGCGGCGTCCGCCTCGGCGGCGGCGGCTTCCTCGGCCCGCTCCGCCTCGGCCTGCTGCGCGAGGGTTTCGACATGCTTCAACATGCCCTTGCCGACCTGGTAGGCGGTCGGCATCTCGGCCAGCACGGTGGCGGCATCGGTGAAGTCCTCGCCGTAATCGACCAGCATGTCGAGATTGGCCAGCGCCGGGTTCAGCCGCCAGAGCCGCCGCAGCGCGCGCTTGCGGATCCGGTCCGGGACGGCGGCCTTCATGAAGCCCGCCACGTCCTGGCCGGGCGCCAGCGCGTCGGGGTCCGGCAGGCCCAGCTCCTCGAGGATCTCCGCGTCGGTCTTCTCCTTCGCCGCGGTCTCGACGGCGGCCAGCTCCTCCGCCGCGCGGGCTTCTTCCAGCGCGCGCGCCTCGGCCTCGGCCTCGGCGGCCACCGCGGCGCGGCGGCGGGACCAGAAATCGGCGCGGTCGGTCATTGCAGCCTCCGGCGGACCGAGGCGGGGGCGCGGTAGACGTCGGCGGTCTGCGGGATGCGGGCGTCGCCGATCCCGTCCTCCACCAGGTCCACCCGCTGGCGGTCGCGGCGACGCTTCACGAAGACCTCTTCCTCGTGGTGCTCCTCGACGAAATCGCGGACCAGGGCGACGAGGCCCTCGGTCATCGGCACCAGCTCGACCTGCTCGTCGCCGCCGTCCTGGTAGTCCTGCGCCTCGTAGGGCGAGGCGGTGGCCAGCAGGATCTCCGGGCGCTCCCCGGTCTCCTGGCGCAGCACCACGGCGATCGAGGGGATGCGGGCCGACAACCCGTTGAGATAGGCCTCTGCGTCGGCGCGGAACAGCTCCAGCTCCACCGTCGCGGCGTGGTATTCCACCGTCTCGCCCTCGCGGCGCAGCTCGCGCCACTCGGCGGGCCCGGCGCCGGGCAGCACCGCGGTGACCTGCCACGACCATTTCGCCCAGCGCGTCGCGCCGGGGGTGCGCCGCACCACGATTCCGAGCGGCATGCTCCAGGTCGCTTCGGTCATGAAGCCGCAATCCTCCCCTGCATCGCCTGCATCCTTCAGCGCCGCCTCGATGCCCCTTGGACGGCTTCGGGGAGACACATTCGCCGCCCGCGGCGGCGGGGCCAAGCGCTATCGGCCGAATCAGCGGCGATTGCCCCGCGCGGGTGCGGGCGGGTGGACATTTTGTCCGTCGGGCCGTCCCGCGCGCGGGCGGCGGGGTCGAAATGTCCGTCTCGCCGCGGGGCGGCGGGCCCGGGACGGGCTTTTGGCGCGAATCAACCCACGCGCGCCCCGGCGCCCCTTGCAGCCCCCCCGCCGTTCATGACCAATTGGCGGCGCGAAGGGACGGGCGGACACGTCCCGCGCGCCGCATCCGCGGCGGCGAAGACGGAGACGCGCGGCATGGCCAAGACGTTGATTTTGTGCAGTTGCGAAGGAACCCAGGCGCCGGATGCGGACCGCATCGGCGCCGCGACCGGCCTGCCCTGCGGGGCGGCGGCCGACGCGCTCTGCACCCGCCAGTCGGCCCTCGCCGTTCAGGCGATGCAGGCGGGCGAAACCGTCATCGCCTGCGCGCAGGAGGCGAGCCGTTTCGCCGAGCTGGCCGAGGAGATCGGCGTCGAGGCCCCCCTGTGCATCGACATCCGCGACCGCGCGGGCTGGACCGATGAAGGCGCCGACGCGAGCCCCAAGATGGCCGCCCTGCTGGCCGAGGCGCTGCGCCCCGCGCCCCCGGTCAAGACACGCGACGTCGCATCCCACGGCATGTGCCTGGTGATCTCCGGCCGCAACGCCGAGGCCGCGGAGAACGCCGCCGCGGCGCTGGCCGATGCGCTGTCGGTCACGCTCCTCGTCGCCCCCGGCGCCACGCCCACGCTGGACCGCGGTTTCGAGACGGTGGCGGGGCGGCTGACCGCGCTGACCGGCTCGCTCGGCCGGTTCGAGCTGCGCCTCGACGCGCTGGCCGAGGCGGTCCCGGGCGGGCGCGGCGCGCCGCGCTTCGGCCCGGCCAGGGACGGCGCCCGCACCGCCTGCGACATCGTCCTGGACCTGTCGGGCGAGGCGCCCCGCTTCCCGGCGCATGAGAAGCGCGACGGCTACCTGCGCGCCGACCCGAACGACCCCGCCGCCGTGGCCGCCGCGATGCGCGAGGCCGCCGAGCTGGTCGGGACCTTCGAGAAGACCCTCCACATCGCGCTCGACCCGGTGATCTGCGCCCATTCGCGGGCCGGGAAGACCGGCTGCGACCGCTGCCTGACCGCGTGCCCCACCGGCGCCATCACCCCCGACGGCGACAGCGTGGCGGTGGACCCGATGATCTGCGCGGGCTGCGGCGCGTGCTCGGCCCTCTGCCCCTCCGGGGCGATCAGCTACGACGCGCCGCCGGTCTCGGACGTGCTGGCGCGGATGCAGCTGCTGCTCGAGACCTACCGCAAGGCGGGCGGCGCGGGCGCGCGGCTGCTGATCCATGACCGTGGCCACGGGGCCGAGGCGATCTCGCTCGCCGCCCGCTTCCACCGCGGGCTTCCGGCCGACGTGATCCCGCTCGCCGTCGACGCGCTGGCGGGGTTCGGCCATGCCGAGATGCTGGCCGCGCTGGGCCTCGGCTTCGACGACTGCACGCTGCTGCTGTCGCCGAAATCGGACCGCGAGGTGATCGGGCGCGAACTGGCCCTCGCGCAGGCGCTGGGCGGCATGGGCCGCCTGTCGCTGGTGGACGAGGCCGACCCCGAGGCGATGTCCGAGGCGCTCTACGCCGCCGCGCCCGAGCCCTCGACCGTCGCCCCCATCCTCCCCCTCGGCTCCCGCCGCCAGGTGGCGCGGCTGGCGGCGAAGGCGCTGACCCCGGCGCCCGAGGCGCCCCTGCCGCTGCCCGAGGGCGCGCCTTATGGGGCCGTGGCGGTGGACGCGGACGCCTGCACGCTCTGCCTCGCCTGCGCGTCGCTCTGCCCCGCGGGGGCGCTGTCGGACAATCCCGACGCGCCGCAGCTGCGCTTCCAGGAGGACGCCTGCCTGCAATGCGGCCTGTGCGTGAACATCTGCCCCGAGAAGGCCATCGCGCTCGTGCCCCAGATGGACCTCTCGGACGCGGCGCTCTCCCAGAAGGTGCTGCGCGAGGAAGAGCCCTTCGACTGCATCGAGTGCGGCAAGCCCTTCGGCGTGCGCTCGACCATCGAGAAGATCACCGAGAAGCTCGCCGGCAAGCATTCCATGTTCGGCGGCGACGCGGCGAAGCTGATCCAGATGTGCGACGATTGCCGGGTGCAGGCGCAGTACCACTCGACGAACAACCCGTTCCAGGGCGGGGCGCGCCCCAAGGTCCGCACGACCGAGGATTACCTCAAGGAGCGCAAGCTGCATTGACCCGGCGGGCCGGCCTTCCCTCAGCGCGCCTCGACCGGGGCGCCCAGGTCCGCCGCCTCGACCGAGGCGGCGTAGGCCTGGATGTGCTCGGCCTCTTCAAGGGTGATCTCGATGGGGATCATGGGGGGCGGGCGCTGCGGGTCGAAGGGGGGTGTGATGCCCTCCACCTGCATGATCGCGGGATGGGGGTTCAGGGCGTAGAAGGCCATGAAGCGGTCGGCCCAGTCGGGCAGGGCGCGCAGGGCGGCGAAACTGGGCGAGGAGCCGATCCCCGCGGTCAGCATCGTGCCGCCGACCGCGTGGCAGCGCCCGCAATGGGCGGCGGCGAGGGCGCGGCCCTGCACCGGGTCGCCGTCGAACTCCGGCGCCTCCTCGGCGATGGCGGCGAGGTCGGGGGCAGTGAAGGGGGCGCCGTCCTTCGGGGTGAAGCTCTCGATGGTGCCGCGGCCGATATCGCCCAGCAGCCATTCGGCGAACATCTGCGCGGCGGGGTTGTCGGTGCGGGCGGCGAGGCGCCAGAGCGTGCCCTCCCGCGCGATGGCGGGCGTGCCGCGCCCCGTCGCCAGCAGCGTGACATCCGCCGCGCCCTCGGCCATCACCGCCGACCGGCGCGTCTTCAGCCGGAACCGCACCAGCAGGTGCTTCAACAGCCCCGCCTCGGCCAGCGCCGGATCCGCCTTCAGGGCGAACTCGCGCGTCCCGGAATCCTGCGCCGCGGCGGGCGAGCAGGCGAGCAGGGCGCCCAGCCCCGCCGCGATCAGTATCTTCATGGCGTCCTCCCGGCCTTCAGGCTGGGGCGCCCACGCGGGCCGGTCAACGCCCGCCATGCAAGCACAAGGAGAGCGCCGCGATGAGCAGCGACGATTTCAACATGTCCATGCGCAAGTTCCTCAAGCAGGTGGGCGTCACCTCGCAGCAGGCCATCGAGGCCGCGGTGCGCGAGGCCGGCGCGGACGCCGCCGGCAAGACGCTGACCGTCAAGGCGGTCGTGACCATCGAGGAGCTGGGGACCGAGCATGTCGTCACCGGCGAAATCCAGGGCCCGGACGCGGAATGAGCTTTTCGCGCGATGATGCGCTCGCGGCTCTGCGCGGGCTGACGGACCCGGTTTCGGGCAAGGATTTCGTCGATGCCGGGCTGGCGCGGGCGCTGAACGTCTCGGACGGCGCCGTGCGCTTCGTGATGGAGATCGACCCCGCGAAGGCGCCCCAGATGGAGGCGGCGAAGGCCGAGGCCGAGGCGGCGCTGACCGCGGCCGGGGCGGCGAAGGTCTCCATCGTCATGACCGCCCATGCCGCCGCCCCCGCGGCCCCCGCGGCGGGCAAGGGCCCGGCGCCCGAGCTGGTGGCCCGCAAGCCGCAGGCGGACGGGCCGCAGAAGGTGCCGGGGGTGGCGAAGATCATCGCCATCTCCTCGGGCAAGGGCGGGGTGGGCAAGTCCACGCTCTCGGCCAACCTCGCCTGCGCGCTGGCCGCCGAGGGCAAGCGGGTGGGGCTCCTGGACGCCGACGTCTACGGGCCGAGCCAGCCTCGGATGCTCGGCGTCTCGGGCCGCCCGGCCTCGCCTGACGGCAAGACCATCCTGCCGATGCGCAACCACGGCGTCACCATGATGTCCCTCGGGCTGATGACCGCCGAGGACGAGGCCGTTGCCTGGCGCGGCCCGATGCTGATGGGCGCGCTGCAGCAGATGATGACCCAGGTGCAGTGGGGCGCGCTCGACGTGCTGGTGGTCGACCTGCCGCCGGGCACCGGCGACGTGCAGATGACGCTGTGCCAGAAATTCGTGGTCGACGGCGCCGTCGTCGTCTCCACCCCCCAGGACGTGGCGTTGATCGATGCGCGCAAGGGCATCGACATGTTCCGCCGCATGGGCCTGCCGATCCTGGGGCTGGTCGAGAACATGAGCGTGCATGTCTGCTCGAACTGCGGGCACGAGGAGCATATCTTCGGCCATGGGGGCGTGCGCGCCGAGGCCGAGAAGCTGGGCGTCCCGCTCCTCGCGGAGATCCCGCTGCACCTTTCGATCCGCCAGGCGGCGGACGGGGGCGCGCCGGTGGTGGTCTCGGACGCCGCCTCGCCCCAGGCGCAGGCGTTCCGGGCGCTGGCCCGCGGGTTGATCGACAGCGGCGCGGCATGATCCCCGCGCCGGAAGGAGGAGCGATGCTCGAGGCCGAGGCGGACCCGGTGTTCCCGCCCCTGATGCAGGGCAAGCGCGTGGCCGCGGGCGCGGACCCGATGCTCAAGGCCTGCGCCGAGGCGGCGATGGGCTGCGATTCGGGGCTGATCTGCTGGGCCGCGGGCGAGGACGCGCTGCGCGCCGCCCTCGTGCTCGCGCCCGAAACCCCGCTGGAGGAGGCGATGGCCGCCCTGCCGGTCTGCGGGGTCGCCCTGCAGAACGCGCTGGGCGCGCTGGCCCCGCCCGAGGTGTCGGTGCATCTCGAGTGGTCCGGCGGCATCCGCGTCAACGGCGCCGGGTGCGGGCGGCTGCGCGTGGCGGCGTCGGGCGCGGACCCCGCGGCCGAGCCCGACTGGCTGGTGGTGGGGCTGGAGCTGCCGCTCATCCCCCCCTCGATCGACGCGCCGGGCGAGACCCCGGACCAGACCGCCCTCTACCTCGAGGGCTGCGCCGACGTCTCGCCGATCCGGCTGCTGGAAAGCTGGTCGCGGCACGTGCTGCACCACCTCTCGCGCCTCGAGGATGACGGGGGCCGGGCGGCGCTGCACCGCGACTGGCGCGGCCTCGCCTGGGCGATGGGCGAGGAGGTCTCGCCCGTGCCCGGCGCCGCGGGAACCTTCCTCGGCGTCGACGAGAATTTCGGCATGTTGCTGCGCCCCGAGGGCGGCGAGACGCGCCTCATCCCCCTGTCCGCCTGCCTCGAGAAGGACTGACCCCATGCATCTCGCCCGCGCCGTCCATTTCGATGAAAGCGACCGCAACGTGTTCCGCGTCGGGGCCCGCACCGGCGAATGGTGCATCGCCGGGGGCTTCGAGTTCTCGGACTGGGGCCAGGGCGACCTGGTGGGCAAGGCCCGGCAGGAATTCGCCAATGGCTGGCTGGGGCTGGAGACCTTCGGGCGCGCCACCTTCGTCGCCGTCACCGCCATCACCGGGCCGGAGCTGACGGCGCTGGAAGACGCGCTGGCCCGCCATTTCGTGACCCATTACGGCGCCCCGTCGGAAGAGGCCGCGCTGCCGGTGGCCCGCGAGGAGCTGCGCCAGATGCGCGAGCTTTGCGACGACCACGCGCCCAACACCGTGCTGACGGTGCTGCGCGAGCTGACCGAGGCCGGGGTGAAGGAGCAGTACCGCTTCATCGAGCCCCAGGACGCGCAGCTCGAAGCTTTCGCGGTGCATGGGGATGCGGGCGGGGACCACTGAGACCGCGCGCGGGGGCGCCGGGGGGCGAGGCCCGGATTTCGGACCCTCGGCGCGCCGCCGCGTGACCCAGGTCAAGGCCGGGGCCGCGGCGGGGGCGCAGGCTGACCGGTGCGGCGGGTCCGGTCGGGCCTGCCGCCCGTCGCCGCGCCGATGGCCCGGGCGCAAGGCGGCGGCCCCCAGGGCGGGCCGAGAGGACCCGCGCCATGCCCGTTCCCGTTCTTGCTTCCGCCGCCCGCCCGCCGATCCGGCTCCTCGCCGCCTGCGCCGCGACCCTCGCCCTTCTCGCCGCTTGCCAGGGCGCGGCGCCGCCGCAGGCCGCTCGCCCAGCCGCCGCCGCGAGCCCCGCGCCCGCCGCCCAGCCCGCCGGCGCCGCGCTGGTGGATGCGCCGGTCGCCTCGGTCCTGCCCGAGTACGACGGCCGCCCCCTGCGCGCCGCCCGCGCCGCCATCGACGCGACCTACCAGGCGCTCTGGGACAAGGGCGCCGGGACCGGGGTCGCCGCCCTGCGCACCGAGACCTTCCCGGGCTTCCCCTTCCTGGTGCTCGAGGACCGCGACCGCGACGGGACGCCCGAGTTCTACTCCTACAACACCGCGCCGAAGATCGGCCCGACGCAGGAATTCGGCTGGTTCGGGGACCTCTCGGGCGACGGGCGCCCCGACTGGATCGTGTTCTACGGCGGCAGCCTGATGGACGAGAACAAGCGCCTGCTGTGGTGGAGCCGCCATATCGCCGACCGCAACCATGACGGCCGGTTCGACACGATGGCCTTCGACCGGGTGGACATGGATCGCGACGGGCTGGTCGAGGCCGGGGACACGGTGTGGATCTTCGACGCCGATTTCGACGGCCGCATCGACGCGGTGGAGCACGTGATCGGCGGCGTCCCCCGCCCCGCGCCGATGAAGGGCGGCCGGTTCGACCTGCGCATCGGCCCGGCGACCGAGGGGCCGAAGCCCGGGGATCCGATCGGCGGCGTCTTCGACCGCATCGCCGCCGACATCGCTGCGGCGATGTAAGGGGCGCGGCGCGGGGCGCGCTATTTCTTCCCCGCGCTCCCGCCCGGGACCACGATGTCGGCATGATCGACCATGTTCCACCCGGTCCCCTGCTGGCGGAACAGCCGCTTGCCGAGCTTGGGGTAATCCGCCACGTCCTGCGCCAGCCGCTGGCCCACCACCAGCATCCGCAGCGGCGCATCCCCTGTCGCCCGGATCGTGTGCGCCAGGCCCCCGGCGCGGTAGCCGATGAAATCCCCCGGTCCGACCGGGCGTTCCTCCTCGCCGATCACCGCCGTGCCGGTCCCCGAGAGGATGTAGACCGCCTCCTCCTCGTGGTGATGGACATGCAGCTCGGTCGAGAGGCGCCCGGGCTCGACCTCGACCATGTGGACGCCGATGGCCTTCAGGCCCGTCATGTCGCCCAGGGATTTATTGGTCCGCACGGCCTGGTCATTGAGGAAATGCACCTTGTGCGTCCCCTCCATCGCCGCGATCTGCGCCGCCGCCAGGTGATAGGTCTCGTCGCTCATGCCCGTCCTCCGCGTCTTGCACCGGGGCGGAGCATAGCGCCCCCCGGCCCCCCGGATACGCAAAAAGGCGAGGGCCTGGGCCCTCGCCTTTCCGGCGCCGGGGGAATGCGCACCCCCCCGGCGGCTTCGGGCGCCCGTGGGGGGAGCGCCCGCGCCCCCGCGTCACGGGGCGTCTCAGTCCATCGGCTGCGCGTTGTAGGTGAAGAGCTGCTCGCCCCCCAGCCGGTAGCCGTCGATCAGCTCTTTCGCGCGCGGCGACAGCAGCCAGCCTTCCAGCTTCGCGGCCAGCTCGCCCTTCGCATGGGGGTGCTTCTCGGTCGACACGGGCATGTAGGCGTACTGGTTGAACAGCACCGGGTCCCCGGCGAACAGCAGGGCCATGCCGTCCTTGTTGCCGAAGTTCAGCCAGGAGGCGCGGTCGGACATGATGTAGGCGCCCATGCCCGCGGCGGTGTTCAGCGACGCGCCCATGCCCGCGCCCACGGCGCGGTACCAGTCGCCCTCGGGGGCGATGCCGGCGGCGGTCCAGAGGGATTTCTCCTTCTTGTGGGTGCCGCTGTCATCGCCGCGGGACACGAAGGCCGCCTCGGCCGCCTTGATCTTCCGCAGCGCCTCGGCGGCGTTCGCGGCGTCCGCGATCCCCGCGGGATCGTCCGCCGGGCCGACGAAGACGAAATCGTTGTACATGATCTCGGTCCGGTGCGGGCCGTTGCCCTCGGACAGCCATTTCAGCTCGGCCGGTTTCGAATGCACCAGCACCGCGTCCACGTCGCCCGCGGCGCCGAGCTTCAGCGCCTGGCCGGTGCCGACGATCAGCAGCTGCACCTCGAGGCCGAGATCCTTCTTGATCTCGGGCAGCAGCACGTCGGCGAGGCCGGAATTGGCGAAGGAGGTGGTGACGGACATCTTCATCACGTCCTCGGCCTGCGCCGCGGTGGCGGCGGCAAGGGCGAAGGCGCCGGCGGCGAGGCCTTTCAGGAACATCTTCATGGCAGCAGGTCTCCGTTCAGGAATGCGCGGGCTTCAGGGGTTTTCGGGCCGGACATGAATTCCGGCCCCGGGGCGGTTTCGCGCAGCCGCCCCTTGTTCAGGAACAGGACCTCGTCCGCGAGGCGGCGGGCCTGTCCGAAATCATGCGTGGACATCACGATGCGCGCGCCGCCGTCGCGGGCGTCGCGCAGGATGCCCTCGATCTCCCGCGTCGCGCGCCCGTCGAGGGCGGCGCAGGGCTCGTCCAGGAACAGCACCTCGGGGGCCGGGGCCAGCGCGCGCGCAAGGGCCATCTTCTGCCGCTCGCCGCCCGAGAGGGAGACGGCGGGGTGGGACAGGACATGGGCGATGCCGACCTTCTCGCCCCAGATCTGCGCGCGTTCGCGGGCGGCGCGCCGGGTCTGGCCGCGCAGCTGCAGCGGGTAGGCGATGTTGTCGAGCGCCGAGCGGCGCATCAGGATCGGGGTCTGGAACACGAAGGCCTGCGCCTCGCGCGCCTCGGCCTGGGGCGCGTTCCAGAAGGCGCGCCCGGCGGCGCAACGCTCCAGCCCGTGCATCAGCCGCAGCAGGGTGGATTTGCCCGCGCCGTTGGGGCCCATGACCATGGTCAGCCCGGCGCCTTCGAGCCGCCAGTCGATGGGGCCGACCAGGGTCTTGCCGCGGCGGCGCGCCTCGGCGCCTTCAAGGGTCAGGGGCAGGATGCTCACCAGCGGCCCTCCGCCTCGGTGCGCGACAGGGCGTGGGCGCCGATATTGACCATGATCGCCAGCGCGATCAGCACGAAGCCGAGCGCGAGGGCGAGGCCGAATTCGCCCTTGCCGGTCTCGAGCGCGATGGCCGTGGTCAGGATGCGGGTGGCGTGGTCGATGTTGCCGCCGACGATCATCACCGCGCCGACCTCTCCGATGGCCCGCCCGAAGCCCGCCAGCGACGCGGTCATCAGGCTGCGCCGCCCGTCCCACAGAAGCGCGCGCATGCGCTGGCCGCGGGTGGCGTTCATCGAGATCAGCAGGTCGTGGTAGTCGGCCCAGAGTTCGCGCACCGCCTGGTGGGCGATGGAGGCGATCAGCGGCGTGATGATCACCGCCTGCGCGATGATCATCGCCGTCGGGGTGAACAGCAGCCCCAGCACCCCCAGCGGCCCGGAGCGCGACAGCATCACGTAGATCATCAGCCCCACCACCACCGGCGGCAGGCCCATCATGGCGTTGAGGAAGGCGACCGCGGCGCGCCGGAAGCGGAAGCGCTTGACCGCCAGCCAGGCGCCGAGCGGCAGCCCGACCGCGGAGGCGATCAGCGTGGCCGAGGCCGTCACCTGCAAGGAGCGCAGGGATATCTCCACCAGGTCCGGGTCGAGCGTGACGGCGAGCCGCGCGGCCTCGACCAGGCCCTCGAAGATGTCGTTCATCGGGCAGACGCTTCCGTTTCCCCCCGGGGTCGGCCCGGACCGTCTTTTTTCGTTAGGTGGAAGAGCCTACCGGGAACGGGGCGCGGGTTGAACGGTCTAGTTGGCCATGCCCGCGACGGGGGAGTGTGGACTTTTTGTCCTTCGCGCCCGCGGCGCCGCTTGCGGCGGGCGGTCGCAGGGGGGCCGCGCGTCGGGCGCGCGCCCGGCGCCTCAGTCCAGCGCCTCGGCCTCGGCCCCGCGCCCGGCCTGCAAGAGCGCCCAGCGCTCCATCCGCCGCGGCTCCACCAGCGTCGCCATGTCCCCGGCCCAGTCGAGGAATCGCACGCTGTCCGTCGGCCCCGCCGCCGTCAGCACCGGCACGCCTTCCTCAAGCGCCTTGGCGATCAGCGGCCGGAACCCGCCGCCCTCCGCCTCGCGCTTGCCGAACTTGTTGACGATCAGCAGCTCCGCCCCGTCCAGCGCGGCCTCCACGAGGCCCGCGACCTCCTCCAGCGCGCCCACGTTCAGGCGGCAGCCGGTGGCCTCGGCCCCGAGCCGTTCCGAGATCAGCACCACCCGCGGCGCCTCGCCCAGCACGTGCAGGTTCATGTCGCAGGCCCGGTCCGGGTCCCATTCGTCATTGGTCTGCACGGCGCCCGCCAGCCGCATCCCGCGGGCCGCGAGGCGCTTCGCGAGGTCCACCAGCAGGCGGTCCGCCTCGCCCCTTTCCTCGACGCAGATATAGGCCAGCATGACGGCGCCCTCCCGGCGGTTGAACAGATCGGCCCGACCATACAAGCTGCGCGCAAAAGCGAAAGGCGCGCTTCGTCCGCGCCCCGAAGGACATGCCGCATGACCACGCCCCTGATCCTGCCCACCCCCGACGACCCGCGCCTGACGCGCAAGGTGACCGGCCATGACCAGACCGGCGCCCCGGTCGACATCTCGGTGGTCGAGGAACGGCCCCTGACCATCTACCTCAACAGGCAGGAGATCGTGACCGCCATGACCATCGGCGATCACCCGGAGCTGCTGGCGCTCGGCTTCCTGCGCAACCAGGGCATGCTGCGCGCCGACGACGTGGTGACGGGCGTCGATTTCGACGAGGAGATCGAGACGGTCGTGGTCCGCACCGCGCGCGAGACGTCCTACGAGGAGAAGCTGCAGAAAAAGACCCGCACCTCCGGCTGCGCCGTCGGCACCGTGTTCGGCGACATGATGGAGGGGCTGGAGGGCGTGACCCTTCCGGCGGCGGAGCTGCGGACCTCCTGGCTCTATGCGCTGGCGAAACAGATCAACACGATGCCGAGCCTGTACCTGGAAGCGGGCGCCATCCATGGCACGGTGCTGTGCCGGCAGGACCAGGTGCTCGTCTACATGGAGGATGTCGGCCGTCACAACGCGGTGGACAAGGTGGCGGGCTGGATGTTCCGGGAAGGCTGCGCGGCGGAGGACAAGATCCTCTACACCACCGGCCGCCTGACCTCTGAGATGGTGATCAAGACCGCGCAGATGGGCATTCCCGCGCTCGCCTCCCGCTCCGGCTTCACCGCCTGGGGGGTGGAGATCGCGCGGCAGCTGGGCCTGACGCTGATCGGCCGCCTGCGCGGGCGCCGCTTCGTGTGCCTGTCGGGCGAGGAGCGGCTTGTGCGCGACGCGGACCTCTCGGCGGTCGAGGACGAGCCGCGCAAGGCGGGCCGCAAGGGGGCGGGTGCATGAGCGACGCCATCGAGATCGACTACGCCCCGACCGGGCGGGAGCTGGCCTTCGCCCGCGCGCAGGCGGGCAAGGCGCTGCCCGGCGCCAGGGGGCGCACCCTGCGCAAGATCTGGCTCGGCCTGACGGCGATCGTCGCCGCCACGATGACCGGGCGCATGGCGGCCTCGGCGCAGATCGAGGCGGCGAGACGGGGCGAGCCGTGGCTGGACCCGGAGGCGACCGCGCTCCTCGTGCTGGTGTTCGCATCTGCGGCCTGGGTCATGTTCGGCATGGTCAGGCGCGAGCGTGACGCGCTCGCCGCCCGCATTCCCGCGGACAGCCGCCTGCGCTTCGACGCCTCGGAGGTGACCCGCACCAGCGCGCGCAGCCGCAGCTTCCACGACTGGCGCGACACCTCCGCGATGGTCGAGCGGCCGCAGGTCGCGGCGATGCTGGCGGGCGAGGAGGCGTTGGCGCTGCCGAACCGTCTCCTCTTCCCCGCGGGGTCCCCCGGCGCCCTGCGCGCCCGCATCAAGACCTGGCACGCGGAGGCGACCGCATGACCCCCTCGAGACCCCTCGGCGTGATCCTCGCGGGCGGGCGCGCGACCCGCATGGGCGGCGGCGACAAGGGCCTGCGCCTGGTCGGCGGGCGGCCCCTGCTGGCGCATGTGGTGGATCGCCTCTCGCCCCAATGCGCGGCGCTGGCGCTGAATGCCAATGGCGATCCGGCGCGGTTCGCGGACTGGGGTCTGCCGGTGCTCCCGGACGGGATGGCCGACTATCCCGGGCCGCTGGCGGGGGTGCTGGCGGGGCTGGACTGGGCCGCCGAACAGGGCGCCGAGGCCATCGTCACCGCCGCCGCCGACACGCCCTTTTTCCCGGTGGACCTGGTCGCCCGCCTGCAGGAGGCCGCCGGGCCGTCCGGCCTCGCCCTCGCCGCCTCGGTCGATCCCGAGAGCGGCAAGATCTGGCGGCAGCCGACCTTCGGCCTCTGGCCCACGGCCCTGCGCGACGACCTGCGCGCCGCGCTGCAAGACGGCCTGCGCAAGATCGTGCTGTGGACCGACCGCCACGGCGCCGGGCAGGCGGTCTTCACCGCCCCGCAGGACCCGTTCTTCAACGTCAACACGCCCGCGGACCTCTCAGCCGCCGAGGCGATCCTGGAAGGGGGCGGCGCATGAGCGCGCAGCGCATCTTCGGCGTCACCGGCTGGAAGAACGCCGGCAAGACAGGGCTGATGGAACGGCTGGTGGAAGAGATCACCGCGCGGGGCTTCTCCGTCTCCACCCTCAAGCACGCGCATCACGACACGGATGTGGACGAGCCGGGCCGCGATTCCCACCGCCACCGGACGGCAGGCGCGCGGCAGGTGCTGCTGGCCTCGCCGCGGCGCTGGGCGCTGATGACCGAGCTGCGCGAGGCGCCGGAGCCGGATGTGGAGGCGCTCGTCGCGCGGCTCGACCCCGTGGACCTGGTGCTGATCGAGGGCTGGAAGCGCGGCCCGCATCCGAAGATCGAGGCGCACCGGGCCGAGACCGGCAAACCCCCGCGCGCGGGCGTAGACCCCACGATCCGGGCGCTGGCCTCGGACGGCGCGGAGGCGGAGGGCCTGCCGGTCTTCGACCTCGACGCCACCGCGGCCATCGCCGATTTCGTGCTGGGGCAGGTGGGTCTGCCGCTGCGCGCCGAGGGCGCGGCATGAGCGCCGCCGAACCCCGCGCCGTCGCCGTCCTGACCCGCGGGGCGGACGGGATCGCGCGCCTCGCCGTCTCGGGCGGCGCCGCGCGGCGCCTTGGCGATGCGCAGATCCACGAGGCGCTGAACGCGCTCGCCGCCGCCGGGCCGCTGCTGCTGGGGGTGGACGCGCCGCTGGGGGGGGACGGGCTGCGCGAGACGGACCGGCTCTGCGGCCTGACCGCCCCCCGCCGTCACGACCCGGCCCTGACCGACGGGCTGTCGGCGCTGCATGAACACGGGCTGGCGGTCTGGCCCTTCGATGCCGCGGAAGGCCACGCGCTGGCGGTGGAGCTTCTGTCGGCCATGCTCGCCCCCGATTTCGCCGCCGCCGGGGCCGCCGCGGGCGCCGATGACGACGCCGCCGCGCTGATGCTGGCCGAGGCGCTGGCGGGGCTGCAGGAGGGCGGCGCGCTTTCCGCCCTCGCCCCCCTGCCGCGCCCCGCGATCCTGTGCGAGGGGCGGGCCGAGCTGCTGCGCGCCGCGCTTCCCGCCGCCGTGCAGCCGCCGCGGCTCAAGGACGACTGTTTCGCCATGCCCCAGGGGGTCGACTGGATCCCGGTGGACGAGGCGCTGGCGAAGCTGCGCGCGGGCCTGTCGCCCGTCACGGGGACCGAGTTCCTGCCCCCCGCCGCCGCCCTCGGCCGCCCGCTCGCCGCCCCGGCGCGGGCCGCGCGCTCCAACCCGCCCGCGCCCAATTCCGCCGTCGACGGCTATGGCTTCGCCCATGCCGCCACCGGCGCGGGCGTGCAGCGCCTGCCGCTGGTGGACGGCCGCGCCGCCGCCGGGGGGCCTTACGAAGCCGCCGTGCCGCCGGGCATGGCGATCCGCATCCTCACCGGCGCGATCCTGCCCGAGGGCGTGGACACTGTGGTGCTCGAGGAAGACTGCGCCCGCGACGGCGCCGCGGTGGTGTTCGACGGCCCCGTCAAGCCCCGCGCCAACACCCGCCGCGCGGGTGAGGACGTGGAGGCGGGGGCCGAGGCGCTTCCCGCGGGCCATGTCCTGCGCGCCCCCGACGTGGCGCTGCTGACCGCGCTGGGGGTCGACACGGTCGCCGTGCGCCGCCCCCTGCGGGTCGCGGTCCTGTCCACCGGGGACGAGTTGATGGAGGCGGGCGAGGCCGATGCCGGTCCCCACCGCATCTATGACGCCAATCGCCCGATGCTGCTGGCGCTGCTCCGCGGCTGGGGCTGCAAGGCGGTGGATCTCGGCCGCGCGCCGGATGACGAGAGCGCCATCGCCGCGGCGCTGGACCGCGGGGCGACCGGGGCGGACGTGATCCTGACCTCGGGCGGCGCCTCGGCGGGGGATGAGGACCACGTGAGCCGCCTCTTGCGCACTCGCGGCGACCTGCAGAGCTGGCGCATCGCGCTGAAGCCCGGGCGACCGCTGGCGCTGGCGCAGTGGAACGGGGCGATGGTGTTCGGCCTGCCGGGCAACCCGGTGGCGGCGCTGGTCTGCGCGCTGGTCTTCGCCCGCCCGGCGCTGTCGCTGATGGGCGGCGCGGGCTGGCGCGCGGCGCAGGGCTTCACGGTCCCGGCGGCGTTCTCGAAACGCAAGAAGCCGGGGCGGCGGGAATACCTGCGCGCGCGGCTGAACGCCGAGGGCGCGGCGGAGGTCTTCGCCTCGGAAGGCTCGGGGCGGATCAGCGGGCTGAGCTGGGCCGAGGGGCTGGTGGAGCTTCCCGACGGCGCCGTCGACGTAGCCCCGGGGGATCCGGTGCGCTTCCTGCCCTATGCGGGCTTCGGGATCTGAGGGGGGGCCTCAGCCGCCCTTGCGGATCAGGAAGATGCGGTCGACGCCATCGCGCTCGGTTGCGATCAGCTGATGCCCGGCCTCGGCGCAGAAATGCGGCACGTCGACGGCGGCGGCGGGGTCGTCCGCGGTCATGCGCAGCACCGCGCCGGGCGCGAGCGGCCCCAGCCGCTTGCGCGCTTTCAGGACGGGAAGCGGGCAGAGCAGCCCGCGGGCGTCGAGGTCTTCGTCGAAGGTCATGCAACGGGTGTAGGGCCAAGCCGGGCCGCTGTCCATCGGGGCGGCGCCGCGCCGGGTGCGGCCGGCCTCGGGGAGGGGCAGGCCCTCCCGCTCGTCCGCCCGGCCGCGCCGCCCCTGGGCGCAGGCGCGGAGGGGAAACGAAGGGGCAGGGCGCGGCGTCCGGGCGGCGCCGGGGCGCCCCCGGTTCAACGGCGCGCCCCCGGCGGCGCAGCCGACGGTCCGTCCGCGAACGGGGGCTTGTCCCCCTGAGCGGGAGGAAGCCGCCCCGCCCGCGGTCTTCAGGCCGGGACGTGCACCTGGTCCATCGCCTCCAGCACCAGCGGATGCAGACCCGCGCCGCCCGCGGCGACATGGGCGATCAACTGGGCGCGCATCCGCGGCTCCCAGAAATCATTGATATGCGCCGCCACGCCCGCCGCCTGCCCGTCTCCGGGCT
Source organism: Rhodovulum sp. DZ06 (assembly GCF_050586345.1). NCBI lineage: Bacteria > Pseudomonadati > Pseudomonadota > Alphaproteobacteria > Rhodobacterales > Paracoccaceae > Rhodovulum > Rhodovulum sp. DZ06. The sequence continues at coordinate 11,802 of NZ_JBOCEF010000030.1, read as the reverse complement.
GCGAGGCGAAGAAGGACGCGATCTGGTTGGCCATCATGACCATCTTCTCAGTCTTCATCCGCTCAGGTCCTGCTTCACGAAACGATGCGCGCGGGATGCGCGAAGATCTCGGCCCCGCCGCCGCGGGCGAAGGCGGCGAGGGTCAGCCCCGCGCCCTGCGCGATCCGCAGCGCCGCGGCGGTGGGGGCGGAGACGGCGATCACCGCCGGGATGCCCGCCGAGACGGCCTTCTGCACCATCTCGGTCGACACCCGGCTGGTCAGCACCGCGGCGCCCGAGGCGGGGTCGATCCCCGCCCGCGCCAGCGCCCCGATCAGCTTGTCGAGCGCATTGTGCCGCCCGACATCCTCGCGCGCCAGCACCACGCCGCGCCCGGGCACGAGGAAGCCCGCGGCATGGGTGGCGCGCGTCTCGGCGTGCAGCGGCTGGAGCGCGCGCAGCGCGTCGGGCGCCGCCGCGACCTCGGCCGCCGGGATGCGCAGCGCGTCGGCGGGCAGGGGCGCGAGCGGGCGCAGCGCCTGCTCGAGGCTCTCGATCCCGCACAGCCCGCAGCCGACCGGCCCGGCCAGCGCCCGGCGCCTTGCGGCCAGCGCCTCGGCCCGGTCGGGCGAGAGCCACATCCGCGCCTCGATCCCCGCCTCGCGGGCCACGATCTCGGGCGCGCCAAGGTCGGACGGCCCCCGCGCGATGCCTTCCGACAGCGCGAAGCCGAGGGCGAAGTCTTCGAGGTCCGCCGGGGTCGCCATCATCACCGCGTGGCTGGCGCCGTCGAAGACCATCGCCACCGGCGTCTCCTCGGGCAGCATCCGCAGCGCGGCGCCGCCCGAGAGGGTGGTGGAGGGCGCAGGGGCGCGGGGCGCGGGCATGGCGGCGCCTGGGGCCTCCGCCCCCTCGCCCCCGGCCTGCACCGCGTCCCGCGGATCGCCCATGAACCCCCCGTCCATCATTCCGCCGCCGGCAGGATCCGCCGCGCGCGGGCGGCCTGGGCGGCGTATTCTTCCTGCCAGTCGGTGGGCCCGTTCGAGGGGCTCACCTGCACCGCGGTCACCTTGTACTCGGGGCAGTTGGTCGCCCAGTCCGAGAAGTCGGTGGTGATCACGTTGGCCTGCGTGTCCGGGTGATGGAAGGTGGTGTAAACGACGCCCGGCGCCACCCGGTCGGTCAGGTGCGCGCGCAGCGCCGTCTCGCCCGAGCGGGAGGCCAGCCGCACCCAGTCGCCTTCCTTCACCCCGCGCTGCTCGGCGTCATGGGGGTGGATCTCCAGCAGGTCGGCCTCGTGCCACACCGTGTTCTCGGTGCGGCGGGTCTGCGCGCCCACGTTGTACTGCGACAGGATGCGCCCCGTCGTCAGCAGCAGCGGGAAGCGCGGGCCGGTGCGCTCGGCGGTGGCGATGTACTCGGTCACGATGAACCGCCCCTTGCCGCGCACGAAGCCGTCGACATGCATCAGGGGCGTTCCGTCCGGGTGATCCTCGTTGCACGGCCACTGGACCGAGCCCTTCTGGTCCAGCACCGCGTAATCCACGCCCGCGAAGCTCGGCGTCGTCGCCGCGATCTCGGCCATGATCTGCTCGGGATGGGTGTAATTCCACCCGGCGCCCATGGCGTTGGCGAGCATCTGGGTCACCTCCCAGTCCTCGTAGCCGTTCTTCGGGGCCATCACCTTGCGCACGCGGTTGATGCGGCGCTCGGCGTTGGTGAAGGTGCCGTTCTTTTCCAGGAAGGACGAGCCCGGGAGGAAGACATGGGCGTAGTTCGCGGTCTCGTTCAGGAACAGGTCGTGGACGATGACGCAGTCCATGGCCGCGAGGCCCGCGGCGACGTGCTTGGTGTCGGGGTCGGACTGCAGGATGTCCTCGCCCTGGCAGTAGATGCCCTTGAACTCGCCCTCGACCGCCGCGTCGAGCATGTTGGGGATGCGCAGGCCCGGCTCGGGGTCGATCTCGACGCCCCAGGCCTTCTCGAAGATCGCGCGCACATCGGCGTTCTTCACGTGGCGATAGCCCGGCAGCTCGTGCGGGAAGCTGCCCATGTCGCAGCTGCCCTGCACGTTGTTCTGGCCGCGCAGCGGGTTCACGCCCACGCCCTCGCGCCCGATATTGCCCGTCAGCATCGCGAGGTTGGCGATGCCCATGACGGTGGTCGAGCCCTGGGAGTGTTCGGTGACGCCGAGGCCATAGTAGATGGCCCCGTTGCCGCCGGTGGCGAAGAGGCGCGCCGCGGCCCGCAGTTCGGCCGCCGGGACGCCGGTCAGCGCCTCGGTGGCCTCGGGCGCATGGCGCGGGTCGGCGATGAAGGCGCGGTAATCGTCCCAGGCGTCGCCGTCGCAACGCTCGGCGATGAAGGCCGTATCCTCGAGCCCCTCGGTCACGATCACATGCGCCAGCGCCGAGACGACGGCGACGTTGGTGCCGGGGCGCAGGGCCAAGTGGTGCGACGCCTCGACATGGGCCGAGCGCACCAGGTCGATCCGCCGCGGGTCGATGACGATCAGCTTCGCGCCCTGCCGCAGCCGCTTCTTGAGGCGCGAGGCGAAGACCGGGTGGCCGTCGGTCGGGTTGGCGCCGATCACGATCACCACGTCGGTCTGCTCGACGCTGTCGAAATCCTGGGTGCCGGCCGAGGTGCCGAAGGTCTGCCCGAGGCCGTAGCCGGTGGGCGAGTGGCACACGCGGGCGCAGGTGTCGGTGTTGTTGTTGCGGAACACCGCGCGGGTCAGCTTCTGCACCAGGTAGGTTTCTTCATTGGTGCAGCGGGACGAGGTGATGACCCCGACCGAGTTCTTGCCGTGCTTGTCCTGGATGCCCTTGAGGCGGGTCGCGGCGAAGCCCAGCGCCTCGTCCCAGGACACCTCGCGCCACGGCTCGTCGATGCTGTCCCGGATCATCGGCGACAGGATCCGGTCCTTGTGCGAAGCGTAGCCATAGGCGAAGCGGCCCTTCACGCAGGAATGCCCGCGGTTCGCCTTGCCGTCCTTCCAGGGCACCATGCGCACCAGCTGATCGCCGTTCAGCTCCGCCTTGAACGAACACCCGACCCCGCAATAGGCGCAGGTGGTGACGACGGAGCGGGACGGGGTCCCGAGCTCGATCACCGATTTCTCCTGCAAGGTCGCGGTCGGGCAGGCCTGCACGCAGGCGCCGCAGGACACGCAGTCCGAGGCGAGGAAATCGTCGAGGCTGCCGCCCGCGCAGACCCGGCTGTCGAAGCCGCGGCCCTCGATGGTCAGCGCGAAGGTGCCCTGCACCTCCTCGCAGGCCCGCACGCAGCGCGAACAGACGATGCATTTCGACGGGTCATAGGTGAAGTACGGGTTGGACTCGTCCTTCGCCATGTATTGGGGGTTCGGGGCGCCCGCCTCGCGTTGGGCGAAGTGGTTGGCGAGGGACCCGCCCTCGGGCGCTTCATACCGCACGTCGCGCAGGCCGACCTCGCCCGCCATGTCCTGAAGCTCGCAATCGCCATTGGCGGCGCAGGTCAGGCAGTCGAGCGGGTGGTCGGAGATGTAAAGCTCCATCACCCCGCGGCGCAGGCGGCGCAGCTTGTCGGTCTGGGTGCGGACCGCCATGCCCTCGGCCACCGGCGTGGTGCAGGAGGCGGGCGTGCCGCGCCGCCCCTCGATCTCCACCACGCAAAGACGGCAGGAGCCGAAGGCCTCGACCGAGTCGGTGGCGCAGAGTTTCGGGATCGACAGCCCCGCCAGCGCGGCGGCGCGCATCACCGAGGTGCCCTCGGGCACGGTGATCGAGGCGCCGTCGATGGTCAGGGTGACCGGCGCGCCGGACTTCGCCGGGGTGCCCAGGTCGCGGTCGTCGGGGAGGATGAAGTCCTTCATGATCGCGTCTCCCTTATTCGGCGGCTTCGGCGGCGGGGGCGCCGAATTCTTCGGGGAACAGGCGCAGGGCGCTCAGCACCGGATAGGGGGTGAACCCCCCGAGGGCGCAGAGCGAGCCGTCCTTCATCGTCTCGCACAGGTCTTCGAGGAGCGGGACCGCCGCCGCGTCGCCCTGGGCGATCCGGTCGATGGTCTCGACGCCGCGCACCGCGCCGATGCGGCAGGGGGTGCATTTCCCGCAGCTCTCCACCGCGCAGAACTCCATGGCGAAGCGGGCGAGGCCGCGCATGTCGGCGCTGTCGTCGAACACGCTGATGCCCGCATGGCCGATCAGGCCCCCGGCGCCGTCGAATTCTTCATAGCAGAAGGGGGTGTCGAACTGGTGCGGGGCGAAATAGGCGCCCAAGGGGCCTCCGACCTGCACCGCCTTCACCGGGCGGCCGGATCGGGTTCCGCCGCAGACCTCCATCACCAGCTCTTGCAAGGTGATGCCGAAGGGAACCTCGTAGAGGCCGCCATGCTTGATGTTGCCCGCCACCTGCAGCGGGATGGTCCCGCGGGAGCGGTTGATGCCGAGGTCCGCATAGGCCTGCGCGCCCTCGGCGAAGATCGCCGGGACCGAGGCGAGCGACAGCACGTTGTTCACCACTGTCGGCTTGCCGAACAGCCCTTCAAGGGCCGGAAGCGGCGGTTTGGCGCGCACCACGCCCCGCTTGCCTTCCAGCGAGTTCAAGAGCGACGTCTCTTCCCCGCACACGTAAGCGCCCGCGCCCACGCGGACCTCCATGTCGAAGGCCTTGCCCGACCCGGCGACATCCGCGCCCAGCAGGCCCGAGGCCCGGGCGGCCTCGATCGCCGCCTCCAGGATGCGGATGGCGATCGGGTATTCCGAGCGCAGGTAGACATAGCCCTTGGTCGCCCCGACCGAGAGGCCCGCGATGGCCATGCCCTCGATCAGCACGAAGGGGTCGCCCTCGATGATCATGCGGTCGGCGAAGGTGCCGCTGTCGCCCTCATCCGCGTTGCAGACGATGTATTTCTGCGGGGCCTCGGCGGTGCGCACCGTCTCCCACTTGATGCCGGTGGGGAAGCCCGCGCCGCCGCGGCCGCGCAGGCCGGAGGCCTTGACCTCAGCCACCATGTCCGCCGGGTCCATCGACGCGGCGCGGCGCAGCCCGGCCATGCCGCCATGGGCCTCGTACTCGGTCAGCGAGAGCGGGTCGATCACGCCGCAGCGCGCGAAGGTCATGCGGGTCTGGGCGGCGAAGAAGGGAATTTCTTCCACGGGGCCGAGGCTGTCCGCCGAGCCGTCCACGATGGCCGCGGCCTGGTCCGGCGTCGCCTCGGCGTAACCGACACGCACGCCGTCGCCGCGGTCGACCTCCACCAGCGGCTCCAACCACAGCATGCCGCGGGAGCCGGTGCGGATGATGGTCGCCGCGGGCGCGGCCTTCGCCAGCGCCTCGGCCACCTGGTCGGCGCCCATCGCCACGGCGGCGGTGTCGAGGGGGACGTAGATCTTCAGCGCGCTCATGCCCGCGCCTCCTTCAGCAGGGCCGCGAGGCGGGCTTCGTCGTCAAGGCGCGCGACCGGCTTGTCGCCCAGCATCGCCGCCGGGCCGTTGGCGCAGAGGCCGAGGCAATAGACGGGCTCCACCGTCACCGCGCCGTCCGGGGTGGTTTCGTGCCAGTCGACCCCGAGTTTCGCCAGCGCCGCCTCGGCGATGGCGGCGCCGCCGACCGACTGGCAGCTTTCCGCCCGGCAGATCTTGAGCACCTTGCGCCCCGCCGGGGCCTTGCGGAAGTCGTGGTAGAACGAGACCACGCCATGCACCTCGGCCCGGGTGAGGTTCAGCGCCGCGGCGGCCAGGGTCACGGCCTCCTCGGGGATATGGCCGAACGCGGCCTGCAAATCGTGCAGGATGGGCAGAAGCGGGCCTTCAAGCGAAAGGCGCGCGTCGATGATCGCCTGGATCTCCGCCGCCTCGGGCTGCCGGTCAGGGTGGCTCATGGTGGTCTCCGGATGCATTCCGGCCCTCCATGCACCCCTGCGCATGTGGAAATCAATATCGTTGTTCCGTGGATTGATAGGGGTCGCCTATCGCGTCTCGGCGATGCGGTCCGCGGCGGCGAACAGGGCCTCGAGCACCGGGGAGGGCGGGTCCTGCCGCGGGGCGACGAGGCCCACGGGCGGGGGCGGGGCGCCGCCCTCGACGGGAATGGCGGCGAGGTCCTTGCCTTGCGCCAGCCAGGCGCACATGTCGCGCGGCAGGATCGTGGCCCAGCCCCCTTCCTGCACGATGGCGGCGAGGGCGACGGTGGAGTTCGATTCGATCCGCGCGCCGGGGACCGCCCCCGCCTCGCGGAAATTGCGGTCGATGATGCGGCGGTTCTGCATGTCGGGGGTCAGCAGGCACAGGCGCAGGTCGCCGAGATCGGCCCAGCGGGCGGCGTCCATCGCCGCCGCGGGGTGGCTGCGCGCGCACAGGATCGCGTAGCGTTCGGCATAGAGCGGCCGGGCCTGGTCGTCCCCCGGCGCGGCGTCCGCGGGATCGGACAGGTAGGTCAGCCCGGCATCCACGTCGAAGGCCTCCATCATGTCCCGGATCTCGCGCGAGGAGCGCGACAGGATGGTCAGCGCGATGTTGGGGTGGCGGGCTTCGAGCGTGGTGGCGAGGCGCGCGGCCCAGGTCAGCGCGGTGGGAATGACGGCGAGGCGCAGCCGCCCCGAGAGGCCCTTGTCCGAGGGCCGCAGCTCGGCCCGCATCCGCCGCGCGCCCTCGCAGATCCGGCGGGCATGTTCGAGCGCGCGCTGGCCTTCCGGCGTCAGCCCCCCGAAGCGCGAGCCGCGGCGCACGAGCTGGGCGCCGAGCTGGTCCTCGAGCTGCTTGATGCCGGAGGAGAGGGTGGGCTGGGCGATGCCGAGGCTGGCCGCCGCGCGGCCGAAATGCTTCTCGCGCGCCAGGGCGATGAGCATCTCGAGCTTGTTGATCATGGTTTTCTATCGCCCGCGCCGTTGGTGACGGTGAAAGGCTATGGTCGCCGCCGGGCGCTGTCCAGCGGGCCGGGGCGCGCGGGCGGCCGGGCGCGCGGGCGGCGGCGCAGCCGTCCGCCTCCGCCCGAGAACGGGGGCCTGTCCCCCTGAACGGGCGGACCCCCGGGGAAGGGTGCGCGACGGTCGCGGGCTAGGGCCGGGGCATGGGCCCGGGTGCGGGCCGGGGCGCGGGCGGCCTCGGGGGACGTGAAGCCCCCGCTCGGCCGCCCGCCCGCGCCGGGGGCGCGGCGGCGCTCAGCCCCCGCCGCCGTCCTGGCCGCGGCCGTGGAACTTGTCGGCCCGGTCCTCGCCGAACAGGCGGCGGCTTTCCAGGTGCTCGCGCTGGGCGGCGTAGAAATCGGTCAGGAAGGCCCAGGCGCGCGGCTCCGTCACCGGCTCGGGATAGCCGATCTTGCCCTCGATGGTGCGCGCGACGCGCAGCACCTCGGCCCGCTGCTGGTCGTTCTGGGGCGGGTTGCGCAGGATCCGCTCCAGCGCCTGGAGCTCCCGCCGCCCGTAGATCGACAGCTGCGCGGGGTCGAAGACGAAGCCCGGCGGCTTCGGCGCCCCGGGCCAGGCGCCCTTGTCCGGGCCCTTCACCGCCAGGTCCGGGCGCAGCGCCGCGTCGGGGCGGTTCACCACGATGGTGCCGCCGATCATGTCCCCCAGCCGCCGCCGCCGCCGGTTGAACAGCGGCACGCAGACCGTGCCCAGCATCCACAGCGCCAGCAGCGCGTCGGCCCCGTCGGACAACGAGGCCCCGGCGAAGACCAGCCCGACGGGCAGGAACACCTCCGCCTCCTTCAGAAGGTTGCGCGCCACGATCCGCTGCGGCGTCAGGCGCCGCCCGTCGGCGCTGATCACCCTTATCCCCACCATCCGCTTGCCCGGCGTCGCGCCGTTCCACAGCAGCTCGGACAGGATGTAATAGGGCGTGCGCGCCAGGAACGAGAGCAGGATGAACAGCGTCGCCGCCGTCTGCCAGGTGAAGACCTCGCTCAGCGTCACCAGCAGGAACAGCACGCCGAGCGCCATGTTGGGCAGCGCCAGGTCGATCAGCTGCGCCCCGACGCGGGAGCCGTAGGGCGCGATGGAGAAGGCGATGGGCGTGCCCTCGGGCGGGGTCAGCCAGACCTTGCGCGGCCAGCCCTTGCCGGTCCCTTCAAGCGGCGCGGCGGCGGGCGCCGCGGGGATCGGCCCGGGGGCGGGGGCCTTCGCGCCGCCGCCGCCCGCCGCGTCCCGGCGCTTCCGGCCCACCTTCGGGACCCGCAGCACCAGGCCGCGCGGCGCGCTCATCGTCCGTCCTCCGGGCCGCCCGGCGCAGGCGCGTCATCCTCGCCCCGCCCGCCGAACCAGAACCACGCCGCCCACAGCGCCCCGAGGCCCCAGCCGATCGCCAGCCGCGCCCCGGTGTCCTGCACCATCTGCCGCAGGAACCCCTCCACCAGCGCCGCGGCCACCAGCATCAGCACCGCCGCGCCGAACAGCAGCACCGCGTCCGAGCCCGCCTCGCGCAGCGCCTCGCCGCGGGTGCGGTCCCCCGGCAGCAGCGCCGCCAGCCCCAGCCGCGCCCCCGCCGCCGTGGTGATGCACAGGGCCGAAATCTCGGTCACCCCGTGGATCGAGAGCCACCCGGCGACCTCGACCCCCAGCCCTTTCGAGACGAAGACCGCAACGAAGGCGCCCAGCACGCCGCCATTGTAGACCGACAGGAACAGCGTCGGCAGCATCGCGAAGATCCCCAGCGCGAAGACCAGGATCGACACCTGCGTGTTGTGCGAGAAGAGGTATGTCGCGAACACCGCCAGCGGGTCCCCCTCGCCCGCCTTCTCGTCGAACAGCGTCGCGCGCAGCGCCTCCTCGGACGCTTCCGGCCCGCGCCCCTGCGCCAGCCCGCCGGGCACGAAACTGTCGAACCAGCTCGGGTCCGCCATGGTCAGCGCATAGCCCAGCAGGGCGCCCAGCAGCATCCCCCCGAAGCCGATGGCCAGCGGGATCGGGTTGGCCCGCATCGCCCGCGGGATGTCGCGCCCCAGCATCCGGCGGATGGCGCCGCCCAGCCCCTCCTGCGGGGCGTAGATCGCCATGTAGGCCCGCGCGCACAGCGCCTCGAGATACTCCAGCAGCGCCGCGTCGAGCGAGATCGCCCGCGCCACCGAGAGCGCGTTCACCGCCTGCCGGTAAAGGCCCGTCAGCTCCTGCGCCTCGGCATAGGCCAGCGAGGCCACGCCCCGCTTCTCCACCTGCGCGACGAGGGCCTCGAGCCGCGACCACCCGGCCTCGCGCTCGGCGCGGAACCGGGCCGAGCGCATCGCGGGCGCGTCGATCCGCTGCGGGTTGGGGCTCTCGAGGGTCATAGCAGCTCCCGCGACTTGATCTCGATATAGCGCGACAGCAGCGCCGGGGTCAGCGCGCCCGGCGGGGTCTCGAGCGGCGAGACCCCGATCCGCGCCATCCGCTCGAACACCAGCCGCCGCTCGGTCAGCATCTGCCGCGCCGCCACGGCGCGCGAGACGCCCGCCATGTCGGCGCGCCCCGAAGCCGCCGCCGTCGCGGCCAGCCCCGGGTCCTGCAGGGTGACGAACATCGCGAGATGCCTGCGGGAGAACGCCGCCGAATGCTCCACCAGCAGCTCGGCCGAGACCGGGTCGGCGAAGTCCGAGAAGATGGCCACCAGGCTGCGCCGCTTCAGGACCGCGTTCAGGTGGCTCAGCCCGAAGGCGTGGTTGGTCTCGGCCGCATCGAGCGCCAGCCCGGCCGAGAGGTCCAGGATCCGCGCGAAGGCCGCGGTCCCCGAGCGCGGCGGCTCGTAATGCCGCGGGCGGCTGTCGAAGACGTAGAAGCCGACGGAATCGCCGGACAGTCCCGCCGCCCAGGCCAGCGCCAGCGCGGCGTTCAGCGCGTGGTCGAGCTTCGAGAGCCCGCCCAGCCGCTCGCCCATCAGCCGCCCTGCATCGATGCACAGGATCACCTGGTGGTTCCGCTCGGCCCTTGTTTCGCGCGCCACCAGCGCCTGTCCGCGGGCCGAGCGCTTCCAGTCGATGCTGCGCGGGTCCATGCCGGGCAGGAAGTCGCGCAGCTGGTGGAATTCCGAGCCCTCGCCGCGCAGCCGCATGTCCTTGCGCCCGTCGGTGAGCGGCAGCAGCTGCGTCTCGATCTGGCCGTTCAGGACCGGGCGGATGTTGGGAATGGCCTCGACCGCCAGGTCCAGCGCCCGGCGCGGCGTGATCTCGAACAGCCCGAAGCGCGAGGCCCAGCGCAGGTGCGCCGCCTGCACCCGCAGGGCGCCGCGGGCGGCGGCGCGGATCGCGACCTCGGCCCCGGCCTCCGGCCCCTGCGGGCGCAGGGGGGCGGGGGTCTCGGCCGAAAGGTCCTCGCCCGTTTCCACCCGCAGGTCGATCCAGCCGGGCAGGGACGGGCCGGACACCAGCAGCCGCAGGGCCGCGTCCTCGCCCACGAAGACCCGCGGCGGGGCCTCGGCCTCGACCCGCACGCCGCGGGCCGAGCGGGTCAGCGCCAGGTCCAGCGCCGCGGCGGCGGCCAGCACGGCCCACACGAGGATCGAGGCGTCCGCATCCCCCCCGATCGCCAGCATGGCGGTCAGGATGGCGGCGATGACCGCGAGCAGGATCAGGCGCGGGGCGGGACGCATCGGGATCAGCGCGGCGCGTCGGTGCGGTTCACGAGGGCGGCGAGCACGTCATCCGCGCCGCGCCCCTCGATCTCGGCCGCGGGGGACAGCGCGATGCGGTGGCGCATCGCGGGCAGGAACAGCGCCTGCACGTCGTCGGGGATCACGTAGTCGCGCCCGTCCATCGCCGCCCAGGCCCGCGCCGCCCGCGCCAGCGCCGAGGCCGCGCGGGTCGAGGCGCCGGTCGCGATCTCCGGGTCGTCGCGGGTCGCCCGCACCAGGTCCACCACGTAGGCGGCGATGGAGGGGTCGAGCCGCACCGCGTCCACCAGCCCCCGCGCCGCGGCCAGCGCCGCGGCGTCGAACACCGGCGTCACCCCCGCCGCGCCGTCGCCGCCCCCTTCCCGCGCGGCCTCGCCGCTCACCACGTCGATCTCGGCGTCGCGCTCGGGGAAATCGACGGTCAGCTTGAACAGGAAGCGGTCGAGCTGCGCCTCGGGCAGCGGATAGGTGCCGTGCTGCTCGATCGGGTTCTGCGTCGCGATGACGAAGAAATCGTCGCCCAGCGGCCAGGTCTCGCCGTCGATGGTCGCCTCGCGCTCCTGCATCGCCTGCAGCAGGGCCGACTGGCACTTGGGCGGGGCGCGGTTGATCTCGTCCGCCAGCAGGATGTCGGTGAAGATCGGCCCCTTGGTCAGGTGGAAGCTGGAGGAGCGGAAGTCGAAGATGTTCACGCCGATGACGTCCGAGGGCATCAGGTCGGGGGTGAACTGGATCCGCCCGAAGCGCACGTCGCAGGCATTGGCGATGCAGCGCGCCAGCAGGGTTTTCGCCGTGCCCGGCGGGCCTTCGAGCAGGCAGTGCCCGCGCGCGAGCAGCGAGACGAGGGCGAGGCGGGTCAGCGCCTCCTGCCCCTTGACCACGGCGCCCACGCGGGCGGCGGCGTCGGCGATGCGGGTGCGGAAATCTTCAGGGTCCATCGCGTCGGGTCACCTTCTCGTGCAGGTCCGCGAAAGCCGCGAGGCGGCGTTCGAGGGTGGAAAGGGGCATGTCCTCGGGGGCGGCGAGGGCGATCTCCTCGGCCGCCTTGCGCCAGGCGTCGGCCAGCGGCTTGTCGCGGCGCGCGAGATGGGCGTGAAGGCGCGCCATCCCGGGGATCTGGGTCGTTGGGCCCGTTGCGGGGCCGGTCGCGGGGGGGGGGGGGGGGGGGGGGGGGGGGGGGAGCGCCTCCCTCCCCCCCCCCCCCCCCCCCCACAAACCCCCCCCCCCCCCCCCACACCCCCCCCCCCCCCCCCCCCCCCCC